>NZ_CP120678.1:0-77500 GCF_030273445.1 Selenobaculum gibii | reverse complement strand
TATTTGAAAAAGTTTTCGTGCATAAAATAATGATAACTATTACAATCTTCCCTCTTTAATCCCAGATATTCATCAAGATTAAAAGTAATGACCTCCGAAAAATCCAACCCTATTTCTTTATGTACACGTATCAAATTTTGATACATCAATAAAGGGGTACTTCCTGTTGCCAAGCCAAGCACACTATCAGGTTTTAAATAAAGTTGTCCTGCTACCATTCTTGCCGCTGTTGCACTCATTTTCTCGTATGAATTTGTTACAATTACACGCATTTTCATCTCTCCCCATATGCAATTTTTCCTTTTATCAGCATCATCATAATCTTTATATCTTTCTTAAAATTCTGCCTACCCTTTATTTTTTACTTCTATATTATAGATAAACATAAATTAATTCTAATGAAAAAGCTGACTTTTTCGTCAGCCATTTATTCACAATCAGCATTTAAGCTTTCACCTTCTAGGTAACTATTGTAATTATATATTTACCTAGAATTACCTTGCCTATGATAGATAAATCTTCAAAAATAAATTTAATGTTTGTAATCGCTTTCTATTTTTCAAAAAAATGATTAAATTTATCGCATTCCTTTTCCAGCAACAATAATGGACATTAGCTATTATAAAAATCTAGAAATAAAAAGAATGACAACTTTCTAGTCCGTTGCCATTCTTTACTATAAATATGCTCAGCTTATAAATTTTCTGTTTTAATGAACTCTGCCAACTTAAAGACACTATTCATTGTTTTGTAGTAGTTTTCAGGGCACAAGGACTGTGTTCCATCAGAAAGTGCTTTTTCAGGATTTGGATGCACTTCTATCATTAATCCATCTGCTCCGGCAGCAACAGCCGCCATTGCCATTGGTTTTACCTGGCGCCATTTTCCCGTACCATGACTTGGGTCAACGATAATCGGCAAGTGACTTAAATGATTTATAATTCCTACTGCACTTAAATCCAATGTATTTCTTGTATATTCTTCATACGTTCTAATTCCACGTTCACAAAGAACAACATTTTGATTGCCTTCACTTAAAATGTATTCTGCCGCATGCAACCATTCATTAATCGTCGCTGCCAAACCGCGCTTTAAGAGAACAGGCTTGTTTGAACGCCCTACTTCACGAAGCAAACCAAAGTTTTGCATATTGCGAGCCCCAATTTGTAACATATCCGCATATTTTGCAACAGTCTCTATCGCTTGCACCTCAGTTACTTCTGTAACAATCTTCAATCCAGTGCGTTCTCTAGCTTCCGCTAAATATTTTAAACCTTCTGTTTCTAGCCCTTGGAATGCATAAGGAGATGTGCGTGGCTTATAGGCCCCGCCTCTTAAAAATTGCGCACCGCCTGCTTTTACGATATCGGCAGCTTCAAATAATTGTTCCCTGCTTTCCACCGCACATGGCCCCGCCATAACGATTAAATTTCCTCCACCGATTTTCACACCAGCTACATCTACAATACTGTCCATTGGATGAAACTCTCTACTTACCAATTTATAACTTGACGATACTTCCACGCTTTTATCAACACCACTCATTGCATCTATTGTCAATCTCGCCATAATGCTTTTATCGCCGATTACACCAATAATCGTCTTTTTCTCTCCTTCTACAATATGCGTTTTTAAGCCAACGGAGTGAACCCGTTCAACTACCGCCTTGATTTCTTCACTTTTTGCATCACTATTCATAATAATTACCATAAAATATTCCTCCATATTAATTATTAATTTTTTGATCTATTTTTATGCCTTTAAAAGAACCTAAATTCTTCATCCATAAACTCTTTTTTTGCACCTCAGCCAATGCACCTTGGACATTTTTATCTTGACCAGAACCTTCCATATCCAAAAAGAAAATATATTCTCCTAACCCAGTTCGCGCTGGACGCGATTCAATCCTTGTTAAATTGACTTCATATTTTGCGAAAGCCAACAAAACTTCACAAAGGCTTCCTGATTTAGCTCCATTTATTTGACAGATAATTGATGTCTTTGCGCCTCCACTAATCAGATTGTTCTGTCGTTTTTTCAATAAAATAAAGCGAGTACAATTTGTATTATTATCCTGAATTTCTGTTGCTATTGTCGTTAAGTGATAAATATCACCAGCCCTTTTCGGACAAATCGCAGCATATCCTTTCACTCCACTGGCTACGATTTCTGCAGCCCGTGCAGTACTCGATACTTGTCTAATTTCAACATCTTGATAATGCTCTTTTATATAAGTTCTGCATTGAGCTAATGGTTGAGCATGTGAAATTATCGTCGTGATTTTTTCATTTGGATCTTTTGCCATCAATTGATTATGCACCATCCAGGCAATTTCTCGTTCTATTTGTAAATCAACATCATGCGCTAATGTATCAAGAGTAATATTGATTGCCCCTTCAATAGAATTTTCTACGGGAACAATCACTTTGTCAACTTCATGATTATCTACAGCGCAAATCGCATCGTAAATGCTTTGAAACGGTTTGAGTTTCCATGTAATTTGTGGAGACTCTTTCTGCAAAAACAAAGCAACTTCTTCGCTGTGCGTCCCTTGCGGCCCAAGAAAACCTAATTTGCACTCTTTCAAATGTACTCCCCCTTCTCTGAAAACTAAAAAAAAATCCCTCGTCCTATATAAAGGACGAGGGCTCAAATCGCGGTACCACCTTAATTATTTGTCAATGACAAATCACTCTATAAAGTACGGGCATAAAGCCGATACTTCCCTTTTCTGATAACGGTAAAGGTTCCGACACCACCTACAACAAAGTTCAGTGGGCAACTCCAAGGCGAACTTCCCCATATCATCTAATATCAGGATTCCAGCAAACTCCCCGACTCTCTGTAATCATCAGCTATGGCTACTTTTCCTTTTCATCATCTTTCTCATAAATGAAATTACGCTTATTTTAGCACAATAAAAAACTGCATGCAAGCATTATTTGAAAAATATGTACAACCAGAACATTCTATGTGTACATTTGTTCTTTTACCCCATTGTCAAACTTCTTATTTCCGTTAAAACATGAAAAACATTTGCTTTAAATTGATCAATACGATATTCTACTGTGTATAAAAGAAATATTCTTTCATTTGTTATTAAATAATTACTTAAAAGGAGTCTTTCATGAGTGTATTAAATGTTGAACACGTATCCCATGGATTTGGGGCAAGAACGATATTAGAAGATGCATCTTTCCGCCTTTTAAAGGGAGAGCATGTCGGTTTAATTGGTGCAAATGGCGAAGGTAAATCTACTTTTTTAAATATTATTACCGGGCAATTACAACCAGATCAGGGAAAGGTTTCTTGGTCAAACCGTGTAACTGTTGGCTATTTAGACCAACATTCCGTATTAAAAAAAGGCATGACGATTCGCGAAACACTTCGTACTGCCTTTGACGATATGTTTAAGTTAGAACAAGAAATGATCGCGCTTTACGACAAAATGGGCGAAGCTTCCCCTGACGAAGTTGACAAAATGATGAATGAAACAAGCGAAATTCAAGATATTCTTGACCATAACAGCTTCTATACCATCGATGCAAAAATTGAAGAAATCGCCAACGGATTAGGTCTAGGCTCAATTGGACTTGATAAAGACGTAACTGATTTAAGTGGTGGACAACGGACAAAAGTATTATTAACAAAATTATTATTACAAAATCCAACCATTCTTATTTTGGACGAGCCGACAAATTATCTCGATGTTGAACATATCGAGTGGTTGACAAATTACTTGAAAAATTACGAAAATGCCTTTATTCTCGTATCCCATGACATTCCATTTTTAAATAGTGTAATCAACGTTATCTATCACGTAGAAAACGCTACATTAACACGATATACCGGTGACTATGAACAATTCCAAGCCATGTATGCAATGCGTAAAAAGCAAGAAAATGCCGCCTTTGAACGCCAACAACAAGAAATTGATCGTTTGGAGGATTTCATCGCTAGAAATAAAGCGCGCGTAGCAACACGCGGTATGGCAAACAGCCGTCAAAAACGATTAGATAAAATGGAAATCTTAGAGAAGCCAAAAGAAAAACCGAAACCGCATTTCCACTTTAAAGAAGCCAGAACACCAAGCCGCTTCGTCATTGAAGCAAAACATCTCGTATTAGGTTACGATGAACCATTGACGAAACCAGTAAATATTACCTTAGAACGCGGACAAAAAGTTGCGATTCGCGGCGTAAATGGCTTAGGAAAAACAACTTTATTAAAAACGTTATTAGGCATTATCCCATCAATTTCCGGTAATGTGGAATTAGGCGATTTTGTCATGCCTGGCTATTTCGAACAAGAATCTAGCCGAGACAATGATAATACTGCTTTAGAAGAAGTATGGCAAGAATATCCTGGCATGAGTAATTTTGAAGTTCGTGCTGCACTAGCAAACTGCGGATTGACGAATGAACATATCACTAGCAAGATGATGGTACTCAGTGGTGGTGAAGCTGCCAAAGTACGACTCTGTAAAGTGATGCAGAAAAAAATCAATCTTCTTGTCCTAGACGAGCCGACAAACCATTTAGACGTAGAAGCAAAAGATGAATTAAAACGCGCCTTAAAAGAATACAAGGGAACGATTCTTCTCGTATCCCATGAACCTGAATTCTATGAAGATTGGGTAACTGACGTTTGGAACGTTGAAGGATGGACAACAAAAATCGTATAAAATAATAAAAATAGACTAGCTTTCTTTTATGAGGCTAGTCTATTTTTATTTTATATAAAATAGACTTTTAATTTTGCTAAAATTTTAATTCCCTATAAATTCTAGTCATCGAATAAATTAAGCTGATTTTGTTAAACTAAATCTACAACATTTGCTAGGGGGGTGCGTTTTGAAAAAGTGGTACTTTGTTTTGATTATTTTATGCCTTAGCCTTGGAACAATTTATGCATTTCCTTTTTTAGAGAATGCAATTACTGCACCAACACCAAAATACGTTCGTCAAGTGATTACTGCTGATAGTACATCAAGCCGTACCATTAGCTGGCAGACCGACCTAACAGATACCCCTCAGTTTATCGAATACAAACCATTAAATAGCGAAACCCTGATAAAAAAGCAAGCCATAACAAAAATATTAGCTACCGACCTCGGTGATTTTCAACTACATTCTTTAACCTTGACCGAACTTATCCCAAATACAACTTATCGCTATCGCGTAGGCAGCGATGATGCATATTCAGACTGGTATACGCTATCTACTGCCGCGAAAGAATCAAATTTTTCTGCGCTTATTTTTCCTGATTCGCAATGCTCCGATTATACAGTTTGGGGTGATACGGTAACCAGTGCAATCACTGCGCACCCAACCACACAGTTTTTTATTAATATGGGCGACCTCGTTGATAATGGTGCCAGCTTTTATCAATGGCAAGCTTGGCTCGAGGGTGCCAAACCTTTATTACCACTAATACCGATAGCCCCAATCGAAGGAAATCACGAAGCTTACTCTTTGGAATGGGAATTTACTTTACCGACACTCTATCTTTCCTTATTTGACCTACCTCAAAATGGCGCGAAAGACTTACCTGGCCAAACGTACTCTTTTGATTATGGTGATGCACATTTCGTCGTTTTAGATAGTCAAGAAAAAGAGCTCGACGCCTATCAGCCCAATTTAACTGCTAAACAAATTCCTTGGCTTACACAAGATTTAGCCACCACAACAAAAAAATGGAAAATCGTATTGATTCACCGTGGATTGTTCAGCCATCCAGATACCGCAAATTTAAATGATCTCGGCAAGGCATTTATCCCTATTTTTGATCAATATCACGTAGATGTTGTCTTTAGCGCGCATATTCATTCTTATGGACGAACAAGACCGCTTTACCATGGGGTTCCTGCTGCAAACGGAACAGTCTATATTTCAACAGGACGTAGCGGCGATAAAACTTGGGAAAGTTCACTTGCCAAACCTTACGAAGTCATTTTTGACCGCGCACTTGATCAACCAAATTATTTAGTTCTAAATGTTAATTCTACGACTCTAAAAGTAACCGCCCAAAAACAAGACTCCATAATCATTGATACATTCGAAATAAAAAAATAAACCAAACCGCAATTACAAAATCAATATATGTTTTTTAATACAGTCAATACAGCGTCTTTCGTTACAACTACTGGATTATTATCCGCTCTCCCCTTAGTAAAGGCATGATGCAAAATTTGCGGAAAATCCTTCAATTCAATACCATAATTTTGAAGTTGATGTCCATATCCACCAAGCTGCATCATCCGCTGTATCCATTTTTCTACTTCAGCAACGTTTTCACAATTGAAAGCCGTCAGAAGTTCCTGTTTATTCTTAATTTCCACCTCGTTTAACTTCATAAATGCAGCGAGCGACAAAGCGGCTGCAATTCCATGTGGAATACCGAACTGCGAAGTAAGCGGATAGGATAAAGAATGACAAATCGTCGTTTTCGTATTGCTAAATGCTATTCCTGCATACAAACTTCCCTTGCCAATATCTTCACGCAAGGATAAATCCTCAGGATTTTGCAACAACAACTCTAGACTTTCTCTTATCCTTCGTATTGCTGCAAGAGCAAATGTCTGTGATACCTCGTTTGTCCGTTTTGCCCAATAAGCCTCCGTTGCATGACATACTGCATCAAGCGCTGATGATACCGTAAGTCCAACTGGCAATGCTCTTGTTAGTATTGGATCGACAACTGCAATACGAGCAAAATTTTTCGGATTATTCAGCGATAGTTTTCCACCCGATTCTTTATCCCAGATAGTCGCCCAAGGTGTTACTTCTGAACCCGTACCAGAAGTAGTCGGAATCCCAAACCAAGGAATGACAGCCTCTGTATAACTTCCCTTTCCGATACACTCTCTAAGCATTGCAACATCAGCAAGCTCCATTTTGTGAAGCGTTGCGATGCTTTTCCCCATATCGAGCACACTGCCTCCGCCAACTGCGATGACAAGATCAAAGTCAACGCTCTCTAGCTCTTTTAATAATTGAAAAAGTTCACTAATATCAGGATTGCTTACACCAAAGACGATTTCATGAACCTCATATTCATTTAAAGCAGCCCTTATCTGTTTATATCCTGCTGATAATTGAAAATCTCCGCCACGCGTAATCAGTAATATTTTATTTATCTGTAACTGCAGTTTTTTGATTGATTTATCTAAAGCACACAATGTTCCCTGCCCAGCAACGATATGTACGGGATTAAAAAATTCCATTACGTATTCCCCCTTTCAATTCATGCTAAAAGATCAGGTAATTGCCCAAAATTCTCAATCGTATAATCCGCCCCTGCTGCTTGATAAATCTTTCGTACCGCTTGACGTTTTTGCTTTTTCTCATTCTCTGGTAAACTTTCAAAATCCGCTTGCTTCATTCCCATAATCGAGCTACCGTCAATTACTCCAATCGTCGTTACTCCGGCATTTTTTCCTTCTGCTATATCGGATACGGTATCGCCAATCTTTACTACGTTACGTACACTGGAAATCCCCATATATTCTAAATTGCGAAAAATCATATACGGATATGGACGCCCCTTGGCATTCGTCATATCCGGCGTCACCCAATAATCAACTTTATAGCCTTGGTCTGCGGCTTTTTTCGTCACAATTTCCATCATTTCATTCGTATATCCTGTCGTTGAACCTATTTTTATTTTTCGCTCGCGTAAAATTTGCACCGTTTCTACTACCTGTGGTTTTAGCGTAGAATACTCCCCAAGTACTTGAAAAACCTCATCTTGGAAGACTTTATACAACTCCAAAACATCCGTCTTGTTTGGCTCGCGTTTATACTTTTCCCGCCATAATGCTGTCAATCGATCCATTTTAAGCATCGTCCGAATATGGTCAATTTTAAGCATTCCCATCGGTTCGCGTATTTCCTCAATCGTAGGTGTTATCCCATAAGTCCGAAATGTCTTTTCAAATGCATAAATCGGCGAAAACGAACCATAATCGACCGTTGTCCCTGCCCAATCCAAAATTACTGCTTCTATCATATCCAAACCCCCCTTTTCTCTATTTAATACATTGCAATATATTGCAGTATATCGCAAAACGCCGCAACCATATCTTGATTATAACAACTTTTATTTGCAAAAACAATTAAAATATGCTTTCTTTTTCTTGGTTGCAAAAGTGATGAGACACAAGATATAATATATTCAATCTAAAAGAAAGTGATGCGATTATCTATGCTTTATGATGAACGTAAAGATAAAATTCTACAACAACTTAATATCTCTCCTATTGTAAAATTATCTGATTTAGCTCAAATTCTATGCGTATCTATTGACACGATAAGGCGAGATTTAAAAACAATGGAAACCGAAGGGCTTTTAGAATGCATTCGCGGTGGTGCTCGCATACCTAGCAAAATGCTACAATTCTCAGATTTTAAAGGGCGCGAAATTATTAATACGCCACAAAAACTCCAACTCGTTCAAAAAGCTTTATCTTTTATTCACAAAGATGATGTCATCATGCTCAACTCGGGAACAACTACTGCACTTCTTGCAAAAGAAATTTCTAAAAAATCTATTTCTTGTACAATTATTACGAATAATATTGCTGCTGTTTCTATCTTGATGAAAACCCCCTCTCTTAAAGTAATTGTGGTTGGTGGCGAATTAAACGCTAACGAGCAATCACTTTATGGACCCCAATGTGAAGCAGAGCTGAAAAAATATTATCCAGATCTTTGTTTTTTATCAATTAATGCCGTTCATCCCGAAAAGGGGTTCACCGATTTCCGATTTCAAGAAATACCAATTATGCAAACCATGAAAAAAAACTCTATGCGAACGATTGCCGTAATGGATTCCAGCAAGTTGAACCGAGTTTCAAAAAAAACGTTGTTTACTTCTGAGCAATTAGATACTATTGTCATGGATGATCATGTTTCTGACGAATTAAAAAAACTCTATGCATCAAGCGGAATACATATTTTGTAAACATGTTGTTTCAATAGAATGTTTAATCTCCGTTAGCCATCGAATAATACTAAAGGGCGTGCCGAAAAAATTCGGTACGCCCTTTGATTTCTTAATGAATTGCCTTCTTTTTAAACCTTCCACCCATAATATCATGTACTTGATTAATTGTCACAAAAGCAGATTCATCTTTTTCCATAACAATTGCTTTTAATTTATCAACCTCTAGCCTTGTTACTACGCAGTATAATACCTTTTTCGGATCGCCAGTATAACCGCCCTCACCGTGGAGAATTGTTACTCCACGACCTAACCGCGCCATTAATGCTTCAGCAATTTCATCAGGATTCGATGTAATGATCATCACTCCATTAGATTCATCCAGGCCTTTAATGACAATATCAATCACTTTCGCAATAATGAAATATGCCACTAAAGAGTACATTGCTCTGTCCCAGCCAAAAATCAAGCCAGCACTACTTAAAATAAACAAATTCATAAACATAACGATCTCACCGACGGAAAATCCACTTCGCCTGTCCATAATAATGGCGACAATTTCCGTACCGTCTAAAGATCCCCCATTACGAATGATAATCCCTACACCCAAACCTGTGATAATCCCACCAAATATTGCAGCTAAAAATAAATCATGCGTAATCTCTGCCACAGGATGAAAATACGATGTCCAAATAGACAGCGAAATAATAGAAAAAGACGTAGCAAATGCAAATGTTTTTCCAATCTGTTTATAGCCCAAATATAAAAATGGAATATTTAACAATACCAAAAATACCCCCAGTGGTTGCCCAGTAAGCGCACTAGCCATAATGGAAATTCCGACAACACCACCGTCAATTACGTTATTTGGTACTAAAAATATTTCCAACCCAATCGCCGTAATAATCGAACCTAGAAACAAAAATAAATACTTTTTTATGAAAAAGCTCATTTTCTTTCTATGCTTTTCTTTTTTCTTCCGTTCCTCAATCATCATTGCATCCGCAGTATTGTTTTCTGTCATAAAATACTCCTTTCTATTTCAAAACCTTCCTATTTATATTATACACATCTTAAAGCTTATCGCAAATTTAGCTTTTTTACGCCATTCTATTGACTAATCTTATTAAAAATAATAAGATTAATTTTAATAAGATTAGTATAAGGAGATATAACCATGTCAAGAAGAACATTCCGCCCTTGGGTTGAATTGCTGCTAGAGTTTTACATATTTAAAATCTTAATGACTGCACCTACCTATGGAAATCGAATTTCAGAAGAAGTGAAAAAACATACAAAAGGTGTTGCCTGCCCGAATCCAAATTTATTATATCCACTTCTGCGAAAAATAGAAAACGAAGGTTATATTATCGGCAATTGGGATTCTCCCGATAAGCGCAATCGCCGAATTTACCATATTACGCAACTAGGTTTAGATTATTTTCCTGAACTAGAACAAAAAGCAAAAGAACATTTTATCCAGATGGAGAAAAATATTGCAATTTTACGTTCTTGTTTATTTGAAAGTGAGGAAAACGCATGAACGACGTTAGTACGAAAATTACGAATAAAAAAATTATCGCATTAGCAATTTTTTTTGTTCTATTATTTATTGGTACTTCCCTGTGGTGGTGGCATTACAGCAACCGGATTGTATCAACAAATGATGCCAGAGTAAAAGGAACGATGACAACTGTAAGTGCAAAGATATCGGGAAGAGTCGAACAAATCCTCGTTGAAGAAGGCTCTGTTGTTGAAGCTGGACAGCCAATCGCTATGCTTGAACAAAAAGAATATGAAAACAAAGTCACTACAGCAAAAGCAAATCTCGAAATGGCAAAAGCGAAACTTGCCGAAGTAGTCTCCGGTAACCGCCCTCAAGAAATTTCTCAGGCTAATGCAATCGTATTACAAAAAAAATCACTCTATGAAAACAGCCGCAAAAATTATGAACGAAATCAAGCATTATTTCAACAAAATGCAATTTCCGAACAACAACTTGATGCCGCAAAAACAGAAATGGAGAGTTCACTCGCCAATTATCAAAGCGCTCAAGAATCCCTTAGTTTAAGCAAGGAAGGCTCACGTCAAGAGGATGTCGACTTGAATAATGCTGCCGTTTTACAAGCCGAAGCGGAATTAGCTAACGCACAAATTCAGTTAGAAGATACGATTATCAAAGCACCGTCCAGCGGAATCATCGGTAAAAAATCCATTGAACTCGGTGAATATATCTCTGTAGGTAAACCTCTATTTAACATTACCAATTTAGACGACGTATGGATCAATGCCAATATTGAAGAAACGTATTTTGGTAAAATCACTTTAGGCAATCCAGTAGAATTTACGATAGATGCATATCCCGGGATGAAATTTACCGGCGAAGTTTATGAAACTAGTCCCGCCACAGGTGCACAGTATTCTGTTTTACCAACCGAAAATGCTTCTGGTAACTTCACAAAGATAACACAGCGAATTCCAATTAAAATTCGTCCTGCTGCTTCAAGTTATTCATTAAAACCGGGAATGTCAGCAGTTGTGACCATTCACGTAAAATAGAATACAAAAGGACTGGTTGTTTTGGAAAAATATCTTACCTTACTTGCTGTCTGTCTTGGCACAGTCATCAGTGCTTACCTGAGCAGTTGTATCAATATTGCACTGCCTGACATTATGGCAGAACTAAATTTTGATTCAGATTCCATCGTTTGGGTTTCACTAGGCTACCTTCTTCCTTATGGCTCGATGCTTCCACTGACAGGTAAGCTCGGTGATAAATACGGAGCAAAAAAAATGTACCTAATCGGCATTATTTGCTTTAGCATAGGCTCCGTACTTTGTGGTACAGCAACTGGAGGGACTTCCATGCTTATCTATCGCGTAATTCAGGGAGTTGGCGGAGGCACTTTACTGCCAAACGCAATGACGATTGTAGCAGTAACCTTTACAGGCGCTGAGCGTGCTACAGCCCTGGGTCTCTGGAGTGCAATGGCAGCAATTGGCACTGCGATAGGACCAACGATTGGCGGTTATCTTATTGAGCTTTTTCAATGGCGCTCCATTTTCTTTTCTGTTATTCCCTTCTGTATATTGGGCATTTTATTAGCTTTCATTTTTATTCCAAAAATAAAAGCAACAACCGATACCCCAATCGATATCTTAGGGGGGATTCTCCTCTTTATCAGTATTGCTGCTTTGCTTATTGCCTTAAACCAGGGAGAAAAAGAAGGCTGGTTTAACTCTTATTACATCAATTCATTACTATACTTATTCTTCTCCGTTTTTTGTCTATTCATTCTCGTTGAACTTCGTACTCCAAGCCCTATTTTTGACTTTCGACTATTTACCTCGAGAAATTTTCTTTTGGCAAATCTCATTGCGGGCGCAACATTTTTTACAATGCAAAGTACAACATATCTACTCCCTTTTTTTCTAAAATCAATTCTCAATTATAACTCAATTCAAGCTGGAATGATGATGCTTCCTCAGACAGTTGCCATGGTACTGTCAGCTGCAATCAGCGGCAAGCTAAGTACTGCTTTCGGCCCCCGTCCTGTCACTCTTTGCGGTATGGGCGCTGCATTGTATGCTTTCTTTCTTCTTAAAGATATCAATGCCAGTTTTGGTGTATATGAATTTTTTGTGCCACTTGCCATTTATGGATTTGGCTTAGGTCTTACCATGTCGCCGACAACAACATGTGCAATGGCGACATTAAAACGAAATCAGCTTGGTGTAGGCTCAGGGATTTTAAACTTTTCCAAGCTCTTAAATGCTAGTATTGGCGTCGTTATCATGCAGGTCTTATTGACAAGACGCGAAATTTATCACGCGCAAATATTAACAACAACGCTCGATGTTTCTCATGATTCTTTTTCTCTCTACCAACTCATCGCCGCTTTGCAAATGCAAAATTTCTTTGGCGGAAATTTTGATGTTGCTTTAGGCAGCCAGCTTTGGTTTAATGGAATGAATATCTTGCCAGAAAAGTATGCGGGCTTTATGCAATATTTAAACCAGATTATCTATTCACAGTCGGCGATTCTTGCGTTTCAAGATGATTTTTTTGTTTTATTTTGCTGTAGTATTGTAGGTGTTTTCATTACTTTATTTTTAAAAAATACACATTGAGTATAAAAATAGAGGTAAGCAGTTTAAACTGCTTACCTCTATTTGTTTTATTCTACCTTTTTAAATTGTAATTTTTGCTCATATTTATCAAATAAGAGATAAATAATCGGGACAACGACTAATGTCAATAAAGTTGACGTAATTAGTCCACCAATTAACACGACACCCATAGATTGACGAAGTTCTGCCCCAGCACCAAGGCCTAATGCTATCGGAAGTACACCGAAAATCATTGAGGCAGTCGTCATTAAGATTGGACGGAGACGAACTGTACCCGCATCAATCAAGGCTGATTTAATGTCCATTCCCGCCTCGCGCATCTGGTTCGCATGGTCAACAAGCAGAATTGCATTCTTTGTTACCAGACCCATCAACATGATAAAGCCAATCATACTCATCATATTGATTGTTTGATTTGCAATGAGTAAACCAACAATCGCACCACTGACAGCAAACGGTAAGGAAAGCATAATCGTAAATGGATGGACAAAGCTTCCATACTGAGCTGCAAGAATCATGTAAATGAGTACACATCCCATGATAAGTGCAGTAAGCATTTCGCCAAACGTCTCTTGCATAGATTTCGCATCACCGGCAAATCCGTAACTATAGCCAAGCGGCATATGCAGATCTTTTGCAAGCTGTGCTGCCTGATTTGACAATTCACCAGCAGATACACCAATCGCATTCGCATATACAGTAATTTTACGCTGGCGATTTTCACGATTAATTTCTGTAGGCCCAGAAGATAATTCAATATTAGCAATATCGCCTAAACGAATGAATGTATTTTGATTTGTACCAATCAATAGATTGCCTACATCATGAATATTCATTCGATTCTTTTCAGAAAGCTGAAGACGAATATCGTAGTCATTATCACCTGCATTGTACTGATTCGGCGTTGATACTCCGATGAATGCCATCTGTAAAGTAGAAGATACTTGCGCAGTATCTAAGCCTACGTCTTTCATGCGAAGCGCATCTAATCGCACTTGAATTTCCGGCGCGGATTGGTCAATGGACATATCCACATCAGCACTGCCTGGCAAAGCAGAAATCTGCTCTACCAAAGTTTGTGCATAATTTGTAAGCTGATCCAAATCATCACCTTGCAAAGCTAACTGTACAGGTCTAGAGTCTCCTCCCATACCTTGGGATGTCTGAACAATGACTTTTAAATTGCCATTTCCAGCAAACTCAGTTCTAAGTTCATCCATAATCTCATTCATTGAGCGATCTCGTTTATTAGATGATACTAACTTAACACCGACAGATGCTTTATTCGTTCCATTTTGCCCAATAATCGCATAAGAAATTTCTTTCTCTGGCAAACGCTCTATTGTTTCTTCAATCGGATAAATTAACTCTTTCATTTTTTCCAGAGAAGTTCCCGCTGGAGCCGTTAATGCAATCGTAAATTCTCCGGAATCATAAGATGGTTGAAACTCCTTACCTAAAAACGGTAAGAGTAGCGGATTAATAAGCAAGGATAACAACGCAATAACTAATACTTTTTTGGGTTGATCCAACACCCAAGCAATAATGCTGCTATAAGCGTTTTGCCATTTTATATATTGTTTTTCAAACGCTGCTAATGTTTTGTCTACCCACTTTTGCCACCATTTTTTCTCGTTGGAATCTATCAATGTAGGCTTTAAAAAATATGCCGCTAGCATAGGCGTTAGTGTAAAGGCAACAAACGTAGAAAAGACCACAGCAAAAGATACCGTAAGACCAAACTGCTTAAAAAATTGTCCAACGATACCATTCATACTCCCAACGGGTACAAAGACTGCGAGCAACGTTAATGTAGTCGCAATAATTGCCATGCTCAATTGATTCGTTGCATCACGTGCTGCAGCAAAGGCAGACTTTCCTTCCTCCATATGCCGATAAATATTTTCGACGACAACAATTGCATCATCGATAACAATCCCAACCGCCAAGCTAAGTGCCATCAAGGACATCGTATTCAGCGTAAAATCCATTATCTGCATCAAGAAAAAAGTTGCAATCAATGAAGTAGGAATTGTTAATGCACCAATGAGCGTTGCACGTCCATTTTGTAAAAACAGATAGGTAATCAAGACTGCTAATATACTCCCTAAAACCAAGGACATCATGACGTCACTTACACTGTCTTTAATAAAAGTCGATCCATCTTTTGCAATATTAATTTTTATATCCTCTGGCAATACCTTTTGCATATCCTGCATTCTTGCCTTTACTTTATCAGCAACCGCCACTGTATTCGTTCCCGATTGTTTTTGTACAGCAATTAGTACTCCAGCGGAAGCATTGATATCGGCAGATACGGTTTCCTCTGCCCAACCATCTTTTACCTCAGCGACATCATAGAGACGAATCATTTTTCCATCTATATTTGCTACAACTAAATTTTTGATATCTTCAATGGATTTATATTTACCAATCGCACGAACGGAAACCTTACGCCCGTTCTCTGTTACACTACCACCCGGGGCATTGATATTCTGATTATTTACTGCATTCATGATTTGTCCAATAGACAAATTGTATTCAGATAACTTATTCGCATCAATTTCAATGTGTATTTCACGCTCAGAAGCACCATATACATTGACTTCTGCCACTCCATCTAAACGTTGAAGTTCATCTTTGATAATGTCATTGGCGATTTTTCTAATTTCCCCAACACTTCGTTTATCTGAAGTTAAACTATAGATCCCAATTGCCTGTGCAGATAAATCAAAACGCTGCACAATCGGCTCATCAATATCATCCGGTAGTTTTTTACGGGCTGCCGCAACTTTTTCACGCACCTCATTCGCAGCTAATTTTGAATCCGTTCCATACTCAAATTCAATCGTTGTCTGCGATCTACCTTCACGAGAAGTCGATGATAAGGTTTTAATTCCCGATAAAGAGCTCACCGCATCTTCAATTGGCTTTGTTAAGAGCGTCTCAATCTCCTGTGGAGAAGCACCTGTCATCGTTGCAGTTATACTCACTACCGGTAAATCAACATCCGGATTTAAATCAACGCCAAGCTTCGGAAATGCTTGCAGACCAAATACGACTAATACCAATACCAGCATCAGTGTAAAAACTGGGCGTTTTATGAGTGTAGAAATGATATTCACTGTGCGTCACCGCCTGCTCCTACCAAAACTTTCATCCCATCACGCAATTTATGCTGACCACCCGTTACCACTTGTTCCCCTTCATTTAATCCTTCAATAACCTCTGCATATCCTCCACCTGTACCACCAACTTGAATTAAGCGCTGATTAGCTCTACCATCTTCAGCAATGACAAACACACTTGGCTGATCTTCACGTAAAACAATTGAATTTTCTGGAACAGCTAAAACCTGACCTTTGGTCGCAACAGGAATTTCAACTTTAGCAAACATTCCACCTTTTAAAATTCCTTCACTGTTATCAATCGTAACATCTGCCGTAAAAGTACGTGCTGGCAATTGTGCAACTGGAGAAATCATGGTAATCATTCCATTTACAGCTTTTCCACCTAATGCGTCAATTTGCACTTCTACTGATGTTCCAACTTTTAATCCTGCAGCTTGAGATTCTCCGATAGTCGTTTTTGCAAGCAAAGTTTCAGTATCTGCTACAGTAATTAACGGCGTGCCACTACGAACAAACGCACCAGCCTGTAAATGGCGTTTTGTAACAACACCATCACGCGGTACAATAATATTTAAATTTTTTTCTTTTTCTTTTACGAGCCCTAAAGAGCCTTTGGCATTTTGTACTTGCCCATATGCCGCATCGCGCTTCGTACGTGCATTATCTAATACCTGCATCGAAATCGCACCAGCGTTCGCCAGTTCACTATAACGATTGTAGTCAAGTTGGGCCTGTTCAAAATTGGACTCGGCAGCAAGAAGATTTCCTTCTGCCTGCATCACCTGCCCCGCCAAATCTCCGCCATCTAATGTTGCAACTACGGTGCCTGCCTTAACAAGATCACCTTCATTTACATACATCGTTTCAATTCTTCCATCTACCTTTGCTGAGATATCTGCGCTCCAAACAGGCTCAAGCCCTGCGGAAAAAATCATCTGTGGCGTGATATCTCGTCTTCCTACAGGCTCCGTCTGTACCGATGTTATATTACTCTCTGCTAAATTTTTTGCTCTAATTTTATTTTCTGCAATATTATCAATAATTCGATACCCGATAAACGCACCCAATAAAACGACACCTATAATGATAGGCATAAATCGTTTTACCTTGGTGAAATTCATATCGTTCATCCTTCCATTTCACTCTCTAAAATTTATGACTTCTCAGTCATACCGTATTATAACAAAAGCCTTTACCTAATGCCTATGGTAATGATAGGTATAGAACAAATACTTTAACAACTTTTGGGATAAATTAACCTATATAATATTTCTTAAGTTGGCAACAATATAATTAATCTTGATCGAGTTTAGTTATTTTTGATTGACTTTGGTTATTTTTGATTGTAAAATAATACTAACAAAAGGAAGTGATGAAAATGTTAACTGAAGAACGCTATACAACAATCCTAGCAATACTTGCCGAAAGAAAAGCGATTACAGTTCCTGAATTAACAAAATTGCTTAAAACATCGGAATCTACAATTCGACGAGATTTAACCGTTTTACATAGCCGTGGCAAATTACATAAAGTATACGGTGGCGCAACATCAATTGACACAAACTACAGTACAGATGAAGCTGATGTATTAACTAAGAATGATCTTAATAAAGAATCTAAAATTGCAATTGCCCGACTTGCCGCCAAATTAATAGGACCAAATGATTTTGTTTATCTTGATGCTGGCACAACAACAGAATGGATGATTGACTTTATTAACGTAAATCATGCAACTTTCGTGACAAATGGCATGGGGCATGCAATGAAACTTGCTTTTAAAGGATATACTACTTATATCGTCAGTGGACGAGTAAAAACAACTACTGCGGCAATCGTAGGCAGTGAAACAATTGAAAACATCAAAAAATATAACTTTACCAAAGGTTTTTTTGGTACAAACTGCATCAGTATTAAAGCTGGCTTCACAACGCCAGATGTCAGCGAGGGCGCAGTTAAAAATGAAGCAATCCTCCGCTGTGAAAAATGTTACGTTCTCGCTGATGCATCAAAATTTAATAAAATTGCGCCGATTACTTTTGCCAACTTGTCTAGTGCAACGATTATTACTGACAAGTTAAAAGATAAAAAATATCGCGACTATACCAATATTATTGAGGTGGAAAATCATGATTTACACGGCAACGTTTAATCCCTCCCTAGATTATATCGTCCAACTGGATACATTTACCGCTGGAGCGGTCAATCGAACAAAACACGAGCGTATTTTCGGTGGAGGAAAAGGCATCAACGTATCCATCGTACTGCATAACCTTGGCGTAGATAGCATAACGTTGGGCTTTATTGCTGGCTTTACTGGAGACGAAATTGAACGCCAAGTAAAGTCCTTCGGCTGTAAAACCGATTTCATTCATCTATCTGATGGATTATCCCGTATCAATGTAAAATTAAAAGCTGACGTAGAAAGTGAGATTAATGGGCAAGGCCCTGAAATCGATAAAACTTCACTAAAAGCTTTTTTCGACAAACTTAATCAAATTCATCATGAGGATGTATTAGTCTTAGCCGGCAGCATTCCAAGCACATTGCCAAGCGACATCTACGAAAAAATCATGGAACATCTTGCAGATAAATCAATAAAAATCGTCGTAGATGCCACATGTAATTTATTATTAAATGTCTTAAAATACAAACCATTTTTAATTAAACCTAATCATCATGAACTCGGTGAAATTTTTAACACAATATTAACAACTGATGAAGAAATTATCTCCTGTGCAAAAAAGTTACAAGCGAAAGGTGCCCAAAATGTACTGGTCTCTATGGCAGGAGATGGGGCTATCTTGATTACTTCTGACGGCAAAATCTATAAAAGTCCCGTTCCTAAAGGTATTGTAAAAAATTCTGTTGGTGCCGGTGATTCAATGGTCGCTGGGTTCTTAGCTGGTCTATTAACGACAAACAACATTGAAAAAGCATTTAAAATAGGCGTAGCAACTGGAAGTGCAAGTGCATTCTCGGAAGCGTTGGCAACAAAAGAGGAAGTAATGAAATTATTGCAACAATTATAATGTTGAACATTACATTTACCATGAAATAAGGACATTTAATAACAAGGGCGTTTCAGAAGGCGTTTTAACGTCCACTAAAACAGCCCCTAAATAAATGATTAGGAGGGAAAATTATGGGGATTATTGATTTATTAACCCCAAAAGCAATCGCTTTAGATGTACAAATCACTTCGAAAAGCGAAGCGATTGACACTTTGGTAAATCTAATGGACAGAGCAGGCGTTTTATTAGATACAGAGGTGTATAAAACTGCTGTATTGGAACGCGAAAAAACTGGAACTACCGGTATTGGCGAAGGAATCGCCATTCCTCATGCAAAATCTGGTGCGGTAAAAAAAGCTGCTCTTGCCGCAATGGTGGTTAAGTCTGGCGTAGATTATAACTCTCTTGACGGTCAACCCGCCTATCTCTTCTTTATGATTGCAGCCCCTGATACAGCAAATGATCTACATGTAGAAGTTCTAAGCCGTCTAGCCACATTACTTATGGACAACGACTTTCGCCAATCACTTCTTGATACAAAATCAACAGAGGAATTTTTACAATTAATAAACAAAGCAGAAACCGAAAAATTTACTGAAGAAGCACCGGCGAAAGAAGTATCTACTGGCTATGATGTCCTTGCAGTCACTGCCTGTCCAACCGGAATTGCTCATACTTTTATGGCAGCAGAAAGCCTTGAAATGAAAGCTAAAGAAATGGGTATACGCATTAAAGTAGAAACAAATGGTTCTGGTGGAATAAAGAATTCACTTACCCCCGAAGATATTAAGCAGGCAAGTTGCATCATTGTTGCCGCTGATAAAAAAGTAGAAATGGCTCGATTTAACGGTAAGCCTCTAATTCAAACAAAAGTTGCTGATGGTATACACAAAGCAAAAGATCTGCTAGAAAAAGCAACTTCGGGAAATGTACCTGTTTTTCACGCTACTGAACAAACACTTCAACCAGAGAATGAAAAAGCAGAAAGTTTAGGGCGCCAAATCTACAAACATTTGATGAACGGTGTTTCACATATGCTGCCATTTGTCATCGGCGGAGGAATTTTAATTGCCCTTGCCTTCTTATTTGATGACTATACCATTAATCCGGCCAACTTTGGTTCCAATACTCCATTTGCCGCATTTTTAAAAAATGTTGGCGGGACAGCTTTCGGCTTTATGCTTCCAGTCTTAGCTGGATATATTGCAATGAGTATTGCCGATCGTCCAGGACTTGCAGCCGGATTTGTCGGCGGTATGCTTGCCAATAGCGGTGGATCAGGATTTTTAGGCGCACTGCTTGCTGGATTCATCGCTGGTTATTTAGTATTAGGCTTAAAGAAACTATTTAGGTCTCTGCCTCCAGCTTTAGAAGGCATCAAACCTGTACTTCTCTATCCTGTTCTTGGAGTATTGCTAATCGGTGCTATCATTACCTTTCTCATCAATCCACCTGTATCCGTGATTAATACTTGGATGACAAATACGCTAAATACCATGGGATCTGGCAGTAAAGTTTTCTTAGGTGTTATTCTTGGTGCTATGATGGCAATTGATATGGGCGGTCCAATCAATAAAGCCTCGTATGTCTTTGGAACTGCATCACTTGCTAGCGGACAGTTTGATATTATGGCGGCTGTAATGGCTGGCGGAATGGTTCCTCCACTCGCAATTGCGCTTTGCAGCACATTCTTTAAAAATCGGTTTAGTGAAAAAGATCGTAAATCTGGTCTTACCAACTATATCATGGGATTTTCCTTTATCACAGAAGGTGCTATTCCATTTGCCGCCGCTGATCCAACAAGAGTAATTCCAGCTTGCGCTATCGGGGCAGGCGTTGCAGGCGGATTATCCATGCTATTTGGCTGTACACTTCGCGCCCCTCACGGTGGTCTTTTTGTTGTCCCAGTAATCGGCAGCCCATTGAACTATTTAATTGCCCTTGCCGCCGGAGCAATTGTCGGCATGATAATTTTAGCACTCTTAAAGAAACCAATTGAATAATTCTCCCTTCCTTATTTATATAAAAAGAAACCTAAGACAATGTCTTAGGTTTCTTTTTATGTATTGATTGTAACGTTAACTACGCCATCAACTTCCTTTAGTCGGCTAATTATTTTTAATGAATGTTTAATATCACAATTATGTACATCCAGTTGCACTAATATCATTCCATTATTTCGATCTTTAATCGCTACATCACTAAATTCAATTTTTAATTCTTCTAGTACAACACCAATTTGATTAATCAATTCTGATTTATCCATCGCTTCAACAGAAACATCTAAATTTTTATCATACAATTTATCTATACGCGATAAAATCCCTAAAGTGAAAAATACTAATGCCGATGTAAAAAATGCGGCTATATAATAACCGGCGCCAACAGCTAACCCAACGCCAGAAACAACCCAAAGACACGCTGCAGTGGTCAGCCCTTTAACGGTCAATCCCTCTTTCATAATCGTACCAGCGCCTAAAAAACCTATACCGCTAACAACTTGCGCCGCCAGCCTTGCTGGATCAGCGTTTGTTTTTCCTTCTACATGCTGATAAAGCATAATCGATAAAATCATAATCAAACATGAACCTAAGCAAACTAAAGAATTCGTTTTCAGGCCTGCTGATTTATGATGAGCTTGTCTTTCATAGCCCACTAGCCCGCCTAAAAATAAGGCTAAAGTTAAACGAAAAATCAATTCACTTTCTGTAATCATATAGTCACCTACATTCACAATCAAGGTAAGAATTCAAAAGATTTATCATACATAATACAGCGATTCTTACCATGTTTTTTCCCATAATAAAGTGCCTTATCAGCCATCGCGATACTTTTTTCCATCTCCACATCAAAATCAACATTTGTAAACCCGAATGTTGTTGTTACAGATATCATTTCACCTTTATGTTCTAAGCAAATTTCATTTATACTCTTCCTCATACATTCAAGTATGTGCCGAGTTGAATCTTCATTTAAGCTAGGAAACAGCATAATAAACTCTTCACCACCCCACCTTGCGGCAATATCTATGGGACGGCAATTATCTTTTAATGCTTTTGCAACCAGTGTCAAAATCGCATCACCAATAACATGACCGTATGTATCATTAATTCTTTTAAAATTATCAATATCGGCAATTACCAAAACAAATTTATGCTGAATTTCAAAATAACTTTGCAATTCCTGCATAAATATCCTTCGTGTGTACAATTTCGTCAACTCATCATGACGAAGAACTTCCGCCATTTCCCTAATCATACTTTGCAGCTGTAACTTATGCTTTCTACTTTCCAAATGAACTGCTACCCTCGCCATCAATTCAGCTGAAATAAATGGTTTTCGGATATAATCTACCGCACCCACTTCAAAACAACGAGAAATAATTTTTCTTTCACTTTCACTTGTCACAAACATAACAGGAATACTTTCAGTTACTGGACTTGATTTTAACCTGCGACATATTTCGAACCCATCCGTGCTAATCAATACTACGTCGAGTAGAATTAAATCTGGCAGAATCTCTTTTGCAACAGCTACACTCTTATTTGCATCCTGTATTGTTATGATATTTTCATACTTTGTTTTTAAGATATCTTTCACAATTGTACATATTAACATGTTATCGTCTATTACTAAGATAACACTTTTATCTGCCATTCCTTACTACCCTCCATAGTAATTTGATATAACATTCTAATTGTACCATTATTTATTCAAATATACTATTTTTTAATATTCTCTTTTTTCTAATCTTTTGCAAACTACCTGTGAATAATGTGCATAACTATCTGGATAAGTTGAGAAAATTTCAATCGCTGATTTATTACACCAAATTTAATTGAATTGCATATTTTACAGCAAAGGTCTACTCAAAAATAGAAGATCATAGGAAGACCTAAACCCGTTTTCTTTTTTATCCGATGACCAATAAGGTCTAAAAATATTACTTGTCTGATTTCAGTAGAAGGATAATATCTTCTGGAACAGACTTGTTATCAAATTAAAAATAGGAGGATAATCATATGGCAATACAATCTTTAGCAACTTTGTCAGCCGGACAGTTTTGCTATATAAATACAATTGAACTACAAGGGCTATTTAAAAGGCGAATTCTTGATTTAGGCGTTATTCCGGGGACAGTAGTTCAATGTATTCGTCACAGTCCATCCGGTAGCCCGATTGCTTATAAAATTCGCGGGGCGACAATTGCAATCCGAAAAGAAGATGCTAGTCAAATTAAAGTAACATTGTAGGAGGAGTTAACCAATGCAGGACACCCGAATACATTATACGCTCCAGCGTAAAAAACAATTCCAAATTGATGCTTCGCCCGATCAATTTGTTATTGCACTCGCTGGAAATCCGAATGTAGGAAAAAGTACAATATTCAATGCATTAACCGGGCTTCGCCAACACACTGGAAATTGGCCAGGAAAAACGGTAGATAATGCCCAGGGGACATTTACGCATGAAAGTCAGGAATTTCTTTTAGTAGATTTGCCTGGCACCTACTCATTAAGCGCACATAGCAGTGAAGAAGAAATCACACGTGATTTTATTTCTCACGGAAATCCCGATGTAACACTTATCGTCGTCGATGCTTCCTGTCTAGAGCGAAACCTTAATTTAGCCTTGCAAATCCTTGAAATAACCCCCAATGTGGTGCTTTGTGTAAATTTACTTGATGAGGCCAGAAGAAAAAACATTACCGTAAATCTAGATGAATTAAGTAAAGAATTATCCATCCCTGTTATCGGGACGACTGCTCGCACCGGACGCGGACTAAATCAATTAAAAGAAGCTATCTTTTCTATTTCTAAGAACAAGAAACCTGACTATCCTCCTGCGCAGATAGAAACAACAACAGATGTGGAAGATAAAATCACTCAAATTTATGCGAAAGCAGAAATGATATGTCGCAAAGTCGTAACAAAACCTATTGAACAAAAAAAGAATTGGGAATATCGCCTTGATGATATCTTGACCTCTAGGTTATTTGGCTACCCTATCATGTTTTTTATGCTTTGTGGCGTTTTCTGGTTGACAATAGAAGGTGCAAATTATCCTTCAGAATTACTCAGCAACATATTGTTTAGCTTTGAAGACACTTTAACCGATTTATTCATTGCAATGAATGCGCCTGCTTGGCTACATGGAGTTTTAATTTTGGGTATGTATCGCTCACTCGCATGGGTTGTCTCTGTCATGCTCCCACCAATGGCTATCTTTTTTCCACTATTCACTCTCCTCGAAGATCTCGGGTATCTGCCACGTGTCGCCTTTAATCTCGACAATGCATTCAGGAAATGTCATGCTTCTGGCAAACAGGTACTAACCATGTGCATAAGCATTTTCTGTATGCAATAATTAAGACAAAAAATAAGACAGTCTATTATTCTTTCAATAATAGACTGTCTTATTTTAAACTAATCTCATCTAAATCCATCTAACCCCTCCTATGTATCTATTTTCTTCTTCTGTTGCTTGCATTCTACATTGGACTCATTTCCCTTCTACTTAAGCTTATGTTACTTGAACTACCTGATACATTGGACTCATCCCTTTACTTCTCAAATTCTCTGTTGCTTCACTATCTTGTACATTGGAATCAACTCTTTCTTTGATTGCTGTATCTTTTATTTGTCTATATTTTATCATAAATAAACGACAAATTCAATCATATTATTGGAATTTTCTAATAATTCTAATAATTATTTTATGATTTTGTTCTTTTGACCTATTGACTTTTTGACTTTTATGCATATAATAAGAATTAAAGAAAGCGTATAAAGATCGATGCAAGAGCATCTATACACTTTCTTAAAAAATAATTAAATAATGGGAGTGAGAGTATGTTTGATTTAGTACCGTTCCATGGTTCTGGTAATATTGCTAAAAGAGGAGATGCTTTCGACCGTTTATTCACTAAAATGTTTGAACAGCCGTTTGGACTAATGCATAACTTTAACTCATCTTTTAGCAGTTTTAAAGTTGATGTCAAAGATATGGGTGCCACCTATGAATTAACTGCTGAATTACCAGGCGTAAAAAAAGAGGAAATTACGTTAGATTATAACCAAAATTACTTGACAATCAGTGCAAATCGCAATGAAGAAAACGAAACAAAAGAAAATAATTACATTTACCGCGAACGCCATGTTGGCAAAGTCCAAAGAAGCTTCTACATTGATAACATCGATAGGGATAAAATTCAAGCAACATTCCAAGATGGCATTTTACATGTACAGTTACCAAAACAAAAGGATACACAAAAACCATATCAATCTATTCAGATTGACTGATTGAAAAACCGGAGTATATCCCCCCTCGATATACTCCGGTTTTATTTATTTAAAAACTAGTATAATGCTCTAATAATTTAAATATTTTTACAGAATTTTTTTGAATTTAATTCTCCGATTATCGCCCCTTCTACTCTTATTCGATTCTTAAGCCTAATTTACTTATTTCTGGTCTAGTTTTTCTTCCCACTCTTTTTCTTTAAATCCCACAAGGACAAATTTATCGCTCACTAAAATTGGTCGTTTTACAAGCATTCCATCTGTCGCCAGCAGTTTGAGCTGCTCGATTTCTGTCATATGCGGCAATTTATCCTTAAGCGATAATTCTTTATATTTCAATCCACTCGTATTAAAAAAACGTTTTAGCGGTAGTCCACTTACTTTATACCATGCTTCCAGTTCAGCAAAGTTCGGGTTCTCTTCCTTAATATCACGCTTCGTAAACGAAATCCCCTGCCCTTTTAAATAATCTTCTGCCCTTTTACAAGTTGTGCATTTAGGATAACAAATAAACTTCATCTTCTCCACCTCTTAATTTTGTAATTTTCTTATATCATGCAATGTTCAAGTCTACTTTATTCTCATTATAGCATAATCGATTCACATCAGAACTCATAAACATTTATTAAAAAGCATCAAACGAAGTGTTTGCTTCAGTTCTTTTTTCAAATTGAAATTGAAGATAAATTTTTTGTTCTTTTCTTCGCTTGCCATTTATTATTTCATAACTGCCCTGACCAATTTCTATAGAATGAATAAAATTTGCAATCATCCTTGGAGATAGCGCCGACAGCTGTTTCCATCTTTTTATATACTCCAAAATTTTTTCGTCTACCCTTGTTGAAGCATCCGCATCTTTAGGAATATTCTCCGCATGATTTCTTAATTGCAGCACATCTTGAATGTCTCTATACTTCATTTCATATTGCATAACCATTTTTCGCAATCGCACCTCGGTTAAAAAACCTCGACTATAGTCTTCATATAATTTACTAATTAAAGCATCTAGCTCTCTACTGCGCTTTTGCAATCGCTGTACTTGTCTATCTTCGGAAACACCTTCTATCTTCTTCCTGCATTTTTCTTTTATACGGCTTACTAAGGATGACCATTCTATTTCATATAGTATCAATTCTTTATTTAATGATTGTAAAACAATATCATAAAGTACACGATATTCGATAAAATGGTTACTGCAAACTTTTATTCCTCCAGCTTTATACGCTCCACAAGCCAAATTTATCGGTGAATCTTTTTTCCGCGAACCTACTGATGACATCCTTCGTCCACACGCTTTGCAAAATGCAACACCTGAAAATAAATTTGAAAAACTGCCTTGTCTATGGCAAGTGCGATTGCGCCGCATCTGCATGATGAGCTCAAAATCTTCTGCACTAACAAGCGCTGCATGTGTATTTTTTACAATAATCCATTCTGCACAATCTACAGGGACAAGCTGCTTTAATTTAAACGATACCTTTCTGGTTTTTCCCTGCACCAAATGCCCAAGATAGACAGGATTTTTTAATATTTTTCCAATTGTTGCCGCATTCCAGCCCTGCTTACAGATTTCATCATTTATTTTTCTTTTTGTATGATAAAAATTCCGATACGCCAGTGGTGCTAATATCTGCTTGCTATTTAATTTCTCTGCAATTCTTTTTGGATTTAACCCCTGTGTTGCCCAATGAAAAATTTGTTTAACAATGGGTGCAGTCTCTTCATTTACAACAAGTTTATTTTTATTATGAGAATCCTTTTGATAGCCATAGGGTGCAAAATTTCCAATATAAGCACCCGATTGCATTTTGGCTTTTAATGCCGTCGTAATTTTATCAGAAATATCACGCGCATACATTTCATTAAATACATTTTTTATCGCTAACATCTGATAAGATAACTTTTTCAACGAATCAAAACCATCATTAATTGCAATCACTCGCACCGATTGTAAGGGAAATATCTTTTCTAAGTACTCTCCTGCACCAATATAATCTCTGCCAAATCGCGATAAATCCTTTACAATCACTAAATTTACTTTTTTTAATGAAATATCTGCAAGCATTTGCTTAAATCCTATTCGCTCAAAATTTGTTCCTGAGCAGCCATCATCTACATATTCACGATAGATAACAAAGCCATTCTCTTTTGCGTACTCATTGAGAATCCTTCGTTGCGTAAGAATACTGCCACTTTCTCCAGCAACTTGATCCTCCTTCGATAGCCGCATATATAACGCTGCCCGATATTGGATTTCCATTAAAACAGTACTCCATCCTCTTCTAATGACGACAAAATGAATTTTTCTAATAAATCCAGGAGTGACTTTCCATCTCGATAAACTACCTCTACCATATAAATATCTTCCGAATCTTCCCATTGGTAAATAAAAGTGTTCTCCTTCATACAATCACCTCACCGTATGGTTATGTTTAAATACCTTCTGTTATGCAACCATTTTCATCCAGTGGGGGCTCATGCATGTGCATGGGGTTTGGCTGTAATGCCGCTGGCGTTATTGCCTGTCGCATCATTGACTCACCACGTGAACGATTAATTGCAATATTAACCAATAATTTTGCACCATGCAATGGTAGATTTCCAACGTTGATTTTACTCTCAACTTTATTTGTTTCTTCTTGTTTTGTCGAAAATTATAATTCTTTAGTTACAACATTGAGCATTACGTCTATCGTCTTATTAGGCATCGCTACGACTTTTTTCACGGCATGGTTTTTATCCAAAACTTTACTCAAAGGAACCCCCTCTTCTAATATTCTTGAGCTACCACCCTATCGTCTGCCACAAGTAGGTGCTGTTATTTACCGTTCTATCATTGATCGTACATTTTTCGTGTTAAAGCGTGCAATTTATATGGCTGCTCCAGCCGGTGCAGTGATTTGGCTTGTTGCCAATATTCCTCTCGGTGACACAACTCTGTTAAGTTATCTTACCCACCTCCTAGATGCTCCAGCTTATTATCTTGGTGTAGATGGCGTAATCCTCCTCGCTTTTATTCTCGGCTTGCCGGCAAATGAAATCGTTGTTCCAATCATGTTAATGGCCTACCTTTCTACAGGGCAAATGGTTGAGATTGAGAACCTTGCCACATTAAAAGAAGTATTTCTTAATAATCACTGGACACTATTGACTGCAATTAATACAATGCTGCTTTGCCTACTGCATTATCCATGCAGCACAACATTGTTAACAATTCACAAAGAAACTGGCAGTAAAAAATGGACGGCAATTGCTTTTCTTCTTCCAACAATCCTTGGCTTAATTTTATGCTTAATCACAACATTCCTTGCACGTACTTTCGGGCTTTTCGTATAACTGAATATTAAGAAACAAACGTGTATAGATATGATAATGTCATGTTTATACCTGTTTGTTTAATAAAAAAATCATTTCATTGCAATTGATATGGCTTACCCATCAAATTGCTAATGAAATGATTTTTATTTTATACTATAGTTTTATTTTTTGAAAATAAAACGTTATAGAAATACTTTGCTTTTACTTTTACTCTTTCTTTTCGTCGGATTGAAAAAAGCTACTTTCTCTTCATCATAGATTACAAGGTAATTGACCAAATCCCGTATATCCCCCCGTATACATTCCATTGTTAAAACATCAACCTTGACCCAAAACTCTTCTGCAGCAACATCTTTAAGTAAAGGTATCTTTTTTCTTACTGCCATACTCTCACTACAATGAACCAATAACTGTGTACATATCCGTATCAATCTATTCTTATATTGCTCAAAATCCGTTTCATTCTCCAATTGGGCAATCATCATACTATACATAAGACAATCAAATCTTTTTGCCGCTTCATCCGTATCATTCATAGAAACAAGCGGTGCAATTAAATGAATTAACGAATATTTATCCTGTTCAGATATACGGGAAAATGCATCACGGTCTTTATATTGCTCAACATGACGCATCTGCAATTTAGCCTTTGATAATTCTTTCTTTAAAGTTTGTATCTGTTGATACACAACATCAATTAATGTATTACGCCAGGCCTGATAATCTGTACCAATAAATTTTTTTGTCTGTAACGCTTGAATTAAACGCACACGATTACAAAAAATTGTTTCCGCTAAAGATTCTATTTCTCCATTTTCGATAAGCTCCTTATGCGCACGAAAAAATTCAAAGTTTCGTAAGTAATCAAAGATATAAAAATATCGTTTATTCACGTATGCGCCTGACTGGTCATCCAGACAAGCCAATCCTTTACAGTTCCGGGCACCTCGCCCTACCATCTGCCAAAACCGAGTTTTTGAGTATACTTTTTTAAAAAATACTAGATTTACCACTTCGGACACATCAATTCCCGTATCCATCATATCCGACGATACAATAATATGCGGTTCTTTCGCGACTTGTTTAAAATCGTTAACGATTGCCTGTGCATTTGTATCATTAAAAGAAATACATTTTGCAAAATCCCCTCTATACTCTGGGTAAATGACATTAAATCTCTCGACTATGTATTGCGCATGTTCTTTATTTTGTGCAAAGATAATTGTTTTACCTAAACAATCCTTTGTCGCAAATTTAATTCCCTTTTTCATTAATTCCTTTAAAACCATATCAACTTTAGGTTGGTTAAAAAGATATTGCTTTAAATAAGGCGAAAGAGTCCGTCCTATTTTTGCTGTGATTCCTATAAAATCATCCTCATATTTTGCTTGCTCCTCTATACTTAAATCATCATATACAGTAGTTTCATCCGAAAAATTTGTCATTGTTTCTATATTGTAATACGGAACTAACACACCATCTTTATAAACTGCTGTTTCATACTCATATGCATAGGTTGGCATTCCTGATTCTACTTCAAAGAAATCATATATCTTTTGATCAATATATAGCCTTGGTGTTGAAGTAAATCCAACAATAATTGAAGAGAATTCCTCAAAAAATTCATGATAATTTTTTAAAACACTTCGATGAATTTCATCAATAATAATTAAGTCGATCTGCGCTTTACAAGTAATATTGAATAGATCAGAATAATTGGAAAAAATGACATTACACTTCTCCGTTTCCATTTCATTCATCGATTCACCCAATAATATTTCTGGTAAATACCGCTTAAACTCCTCTTTTGCTTGCGTAACTAAAACCGTATTGTCCGTTAAAAATAAAATATTTTTCACCAATCCGCTCCGCATAAATATATCACTTAAGCTTATCGCGGTTTTCGTTTTTCCCGTTCCGGACGCCATGACCAAGAGACTTTTTCTGCGTCCTCGCCTAAGATTATCACAAGCTGCAAAAACTGCTTCTTTTTGATAATAACGCTCTGTAATCACATTTTGAATGAAAAGTTCATTTAGTGTCTTGCCCTGCATATAATCCTTCATGATTTTCCGCTTTTCTGGCATTGTACCACCCCAAACATTTTTTCTGCCAAAAGACTTTCTTTATTCCAAATGATTCTATTTCGCCAAAAAAACAGAAATAACCTCCAAAATTATACATAAATAAGTAAAAGTTTTTGTTTTTTTGTTGAACTATATAATTCCCATTTAAATTTTCCTAGAAAATATTGGTGAAATTTATATTTATTTCTTACTGAACAGGATTTTTCTTTATGCAAAACGAAAACTTTATATACTATGCCTATGGGAGGATTTGCTTATGAATTACAGTCAGCAAAAATATAAATATCTTTACTTACTATCTGAGAAATATCCTACAATTCAAGAAGTGTATGCTGAGATCATTCATTTGCAAGCAATCTTAGACCTTCCAAAAGGAACTGAACATTTTATGAGTGATTTGCATGGTGAATATGAAGCCTTTTATCATATTTTAAATAATTGCTCTGGTGTTATTCGTGAAAAAGTTGATTTTTTGTTTGCAAGAACTTTAACCGCAGAGCAATGCGCCGAATTTTGTACACTAATTTATTATCCAAAAGAAAAATTAGAAACACTACAAGAAAAAGAATTTCTAACCGCTGAATGGTATGAAATAACAATTTATCGCCTTATCAAATTAGCCAAATTTGTAGCATCTAAATACACTCGATCTAAAGTACGCAAGGCAATGCCAAAAGTATATCGATATATTCTTGATGAATTGCTGCATGCGCAGCCAAAAGAGCACGTCAACCAACTTTCTTATCATAAAAAAATTGTTGATACTTTAATTTCGATTAAGAGTGCTAATGACTTTATCATCGCTTTTTCTAAAATGATAAAAAGATTAGCGGTGGATCACTTGCATATTGTTGGTGATATTTTCGATCGTGGAATGCGCCCAGATGCAATTATTGATATGCTCATTGAGCATCATTCCCTAGATATTGAATGGGGCAACCATGATATTCTCTGGATGGGTGCGGCAGCTGGCAGCGAAGCTTGTATTGCCACCGTAATTCGCAACAGCTTATCTTATCGCAATATGGATGTATTGGAGAAAGGCTATGCAATTAGCCTTCGCCCATTATCCTTATTCGCAGCCAAAATTTACCCTGACGAAAATTCGATAAGTGCTTCAAAAAAAGCGATTTCGATGATTTTATTTAAACTAGAAGGGCAATTAATTTATCGCAACCCCGAATTTAAGATGGAGGACCGCCTTTTACTTCACAAAATTGACCGCAACACCTCTTCTATCACAATTGACGGAAAAATTTTGCCGCTAAAAAGCGCCTACTTTCCGACACTAAGTCAGTTATCACCATACATTTTAACAGAGGAAGAAGCACAAATTATGCGGGATTTGCGCATTACTTTTCAAGAGAGTGAGAAGCTCCATAAACATATTAGATTTCTTTACAAAAAAGGTAGTATGTATCGCTGTTATAATCAAAACTTACTTTTTCATGGTTGTATTCCCCTTGACGAAAATGGTGATTTTGCCAATATTACATTTGATGGTAAAACCTATTTCGGCAAATCCTATATGGATTATGCTGATAAAAAAGCTCGCGAAGCGTATTTTGGCATAAAGCAACAAAAAAATCTAGACTTTATGTGGTATTTATGGTGCGGAAGCAAATCGCCTTTATCAGGAAGAAAAATAAAAACTTTTGAACGCGACATTGTCGATGACCCATTTTCATGGGCAGAACCAAAAAACCCTTACTATCACTACTCAAATTCAGAAAAAACCTGCGACATGATTCTAAAAGAATTTAATTTATCAACGAAGCGAGGGCATATTATCAACGGACATGTACCCGTAAAAGTTATCAATGGAGAAAATCCCGTCAGAGGAAATGGCAAAGCAATCGTAATCGATGGTGGTTTTTGCCGTGCTTATCAAAAAACAACGGGTATTGCCGGCTACACGTTAATTTACAATTCCTATGGTCTTAGACTGATGTCCCATCAACCTTTTAGCAATAGCCAAAAATCTTTAGAAAAAAATGAAGATATTGAATCAAAATCAAAAATTATTGAACAAATGCAAACGCGAATTATGGTCAATGATACAGATCTAGGCGAAGAAATCAAAATACAGCTTAGCGATTTAGAAGAGCTATTAAATGCTTATAAAACCGGCGTATTGACGCCCCAAGAATAAAATAAAAAAACTGGCTGATTTTCAGCCAGTTTTTCATTTCATCATTTAACTAAATATTTATCCAATACACTAAATAAAAAATCTTTATTTACTGGTTTTACAATATAATCATTCATTCCAATGCGCTCTGAATATCTAACATCTTCTGAAAAAGCATCTGCCGAAAGCGCTACGATTGGAATTCGGCAGGCATCCGCTCTATCCATTTTTCGAATAAATTTCGTAGCCTCACGCCCGTCCATAATTGGCATTCTGATGTCCATAAGAATTAAACTATAATAACCGATAGGGGAACCAGCAAATTTATCTACTGCTTCCTTCCCATTTACAGCGATTTCCGTATTTAAATTTACTTCTTCCAAAAAGACTTCTATAATCTCTTGATTAATGTCATTGTCCTCCACCAATAAAATTCTTTCATTATTAAAGAAATATTTCCGCTTTATTATTGGCAGCATATCATCCTCTTCTTCCAAGGACATCAAATATCTTCGTTTTGCTAATCCAAACGGAATCTTCACTGTAAAATTACTGCCTAAACCAACCTTGCTATCCACAGTGATAACGCCATCCATTAAATTAACTAGACTATGTACAATGGACAAACCTAATCCAGTTCCCATTCTTTTGGGGTCAGTACGTTCTGTATCCTGCTCAAATGGTAAGAAAATTTTCTCCATAAACTCGGGCTTTATCCCAATCCCATCATCTCTAACGGTAAATTGCAAAATGGTAGAAATCGTAGTTCTTTCTAACTGCCTAATTTCTAACTCCACTTTTCCTCCAATATTCGTATATTGAAACGCATTACTCAGCAAATTAATTAGAATTTGATTTAAATGCAGTACATCCCCTTCCAGTTTATGATTAATTTCTGGTGCTATATCAATTTTAAAATCAATATTTTTTTCAGTGGCTTTATCCTTACATAAGTTATGCAAATCATCTAAAAACTTTTTGAGTGAAAATTCCTTTTTATGAATCACCATTTTTCCACTCTCAATCTTTGCTACATCAAGTACATCATTGAGCAAAGATAACAAATATTTCGCAGATAAATCAATTTTGTTTAAACATTCTGCGACTTTTTCTGGTGAATGCAGACATTCTTTCGCTATAGTAGCCATTCCCATAATCGCATTCATCGGCGTTCGAATATCATGTGACATCCGCGATAAAAATTCACTTTTTGCCTTATTTGCACGTTCTGCACTGTCTAATGCTACATTCAGCACTTTATTATGCTCTTCTTGGCGACGTCTTTCCAAATCCACATTTTTCATGTACAGCATTGCAATTTTCTCGCCATGCTCTTCCCACTCTACTTTTCTAAGCCAATACGTATACCATAAATATTCATTGGTCTTATTATCCAATCGCTCTAGAGTATAACTAATTTCATGACAACCAGACTTAAAAATTTCTGTCAATGTTTCTTCATTTGAAATTCTGACGCATTCATCACGAGCCGCTCCCGGACGACAATGATCAAACCAAGTTTTCTTTGCTACCGCAAATGATCCATCACCAATCTGAATTTTTTTTATACTCCCACTTTCAAATGCTAGTGAATGTACAGTTTCACGTTTATAATCAATTTCGAATACAGCATCATAAGACATTCGAATTTCATTTTCATACCGCTGAATCAAATTTTTCTGCTCAAGTTCGGCCCGCTTATATTCATCAATATTATGAATATAAATAAAAGCAATACAATCACCCGTATTGGGTTCCGTAGTAAGCTTAGCACTTACTCTCACCCAAACCACATAATTTTGAGAATCTTTGCGATGATATTCTGCAAAAACTGCCTCTTTACCTTCTTTAAAGGCTCTTATTAACTCGTGATGGCTCAAAATTGCATAACATTTTTCTTGCTCCACCCGATCAGGGATTCTTCTTATTTCTGCCCCTATCAACTGTTCATAGGTATGTACAAATACAATCTCATTATTTTTCTTTATGTTTATTTTATAAGGCTTAACAGACCCCTTTGATAAATTTACCCTATAGGACACATATAAATTCGGCGTTATCACATCTCGATAAGCCAATTCACGTCGATATCTATTTTCTGACTCTTCACGAATGGATACATCTTCTGATACGCCAATTGCACGTAATGGATTTCCCTCTTCATCAAAAATAACCGTATAACTTACCTTTTCCCACCAGTATTCGCCATTAGAATCTTTTGTTCTATAGATAGCATTTACATAACTTTCCCCTTCATGAAGCCTTTTGTATAAATCTAAAAAAGCTTTAACGCTATCAGGATGCACGTGATCAATTTCAATTAAACTCTGCGGCACATTTTCAATCACTTCTGGAAGCCCATTAATCTCCATTGATCGTTTTGTTTGAATAATGCATCTTTGAATGAAATCATAATCCCAAACATAAGTATTCGTTCGATCTAAAGCAATTCTATAGCGTTCTTCACTTAACCGGATTGCAATTTCCGCCTGTTTGCGTTCAGTACAATCCATCGCAAAACCTTCCAAAAGGAAATATCCTTTTTCCTCCAGTAAGCGGCCACTGATAAAAATCCAGCAAATCTCACCTGAGCGTTTTATAATCCGCATCTCCCAAGTAAGCTCTGCTTTATTGCGTAAAATTGCTTTATCAATTTTACGCATAATAGTAGCAAAATCCTCTGAGCAAATAATTTTTTTTGCTTTATTTTCTAATTCTATATCAAATTCTTGCCTCGTATACCCGCAAATCTTATAAAATAAATCATTTGCCGATAAAATTGTAAAATCCTGATCTAGTAAAGCGCGAAAAGTTCCTCCTTTAGACCCCTCTTTATATAAAGACAATTCAACACTTTGCTCTTCATATACTTTTTTATCTTGAATCAACATACATACAAGAACGACGACAATTTGTCCGTCTTTATCAAAAAAACTTTCAATATAGCTTTTCACCCATATAATATTTCCATCTTGTTTTACTAAGCGATGCTCCAAAGAAAAGGCATCCTTTTCTTCACTATGATTTCTTAATGTCGCTTTGAATAAGCGATAGTCACTAGGCAAAAATATATCTGCTATCTGCTTTTGAGTCCGTTCTACAAACTCTTCATAACTTCTGTATCCAAGCAGCGCTAACATGTTACCGCCCAAATAGCAAAGCGGCAATCCAGGTTTTGTATAAAAAGCAACGACACCTCCATCAATAGCCTGCCGAATTTTTCCCAGCAACTTAGATTCAATCACTTGAATATCTTTCGATGTTATCGTATCTTTTCTATATAGTTCCATAGATTCACCACCTTTTAAATGCCATACAATTAAAGATGCTCCTGCTTTTTTGCCTTTCTTGATTTTATTTGACTTTCAGAAACTTTTTGTTCATATTCTTCTATTGGGACTGGTTTTGAAAAGCAATATCCTTGCGCAAACATACAGCCAGAACGCAATAAAAAATCAACATGTTCTCTAGTTTCTACCCCCTCAGCAATAACCGGTAAATCAAGGCTCTGTGCCATGCGAATTGTCGCTTGCAAAATCTTCTGCCCCCGCTCTGATTGATTTGAATTTCTTAAAAAATTCAAATCAATCTTTAACACATCAATCGCAACATCTTTTAGCATATTTAAAGATGAATACCCACTTCCAAAATCATCCATTGAAAATACAAATCCATAGGAGCGTAGATGTTCCATAACGGCATAAAGCTGTTGAGGATTTTCCGTATATGCACTTTCTGTTAATTCGAGCTCTAACAGTTTCGGCGGAATTTGATACTTCTCTGCTAAATTAATAAAAATATTGCAAAGGTTAGGGTTATAAAAATGCATACGCGAAATATTTACAGATATAGGGAGAGGGGTTTTTCCTTCATCGATCCATCTCCTAAGTGTTTTGCAAGCCAATTCCCATACATACTCATCCATCTTTAAAATAAATCCATTCCGCTCAAACAAAGGAATAAATTTATAGGGAGGAATCATCCCCTTCGTCGGATGATTCCAACGAACTAAAGCTTCTGCTCCAACAATGGAGTCTAAAAGCATATTATATTTAGGCTGCAAAAAAATTGTAAACTGATTTTCTTCTATCGCCGTATGCATATCATTTAAAATTTCTTGTTCTTCTAAAATAATATTTCGCATATTATCGTTATACACTGCATAAAGCTGAATAAATTTATTTTTAACACTCTGTAGCGCTAAATCCGCCCGATCACACATAATTTCTATCGGTAAATCTTTATCCTCAATCTTAAACACCCCGCAAGAAGGCGATATTTTTATCGCTAGCGGGTAACTATCCAGACTTTCTTTAATTAGATGTGCAACTTTATCTATTTTATTTTCTTCATCTATTAAACACATTGCAAAAACATCCGATCCTATCCGCCCGTACGTTCCACTAAAGGGCAAGTCCGATGTTTTCTTCACGATTTCCGCAAACTTATTTGCAATAAAACGCAATAATTCATCTCCCGCTTCAATTCCATATAAATCATTGATCACTTTAAAATTATTGATATTAAGTAAAATAATAAAATAATCTCCCGTTAAATTGTTAAATAAAAGTTTCCGTGTCGCTTTATAAAATGCTTCTTTATTATATATTCCCGTCAGGCGGTCATATGTATCAAAAAACTTTATCTGTCCGTTCTCAGCTCCAAATGGAGTAATTTTACTAAATATAAGCGCATAGGCGGGAGTCACGCCTCTCCACAAAATTGAAACAACTGTCATGTTTAAATCCGTATGAAGGATTTCACTATGTATCACTGAATCTATAATTGGCTCATCAGTTTCCTTTAATACCGGACAATTTTTACATATTTTTTCATAACCTGCAAATGAATAACAGGTACACCCATTTCCACGATCATAAAAAAATTGTTTTAAATTATCACTAACATATAAAATTTCATACGTGCCTTTATTAATAATATACATACTGATATTCTTCAAACTATTAATCAATGGCAGCTCCCAATCCATTGTTTTCACCATGCACCCATCCTTCTGGCTGTAAAATATTTTGCTGAAAATTAAGCACTATGAATAATTTAAAATTCAACTTTATTGGATAAAAATCCTTTGGGGAAATTACAAATTTATTACTATAAATCTTAGTTTCATCCAATTTTTTTATTTTTGTAAACAAAATACCCTAAAGAAAAGAGCCTTGTCTTTATTCCTTAGGGTATAAATAAGTGCATTTTATATAGTTTCTACTCTTTGAATTACAAACTTTTCAATATTGCCAACATTTACATATTGACCAAAGAAGCGCATAGTTTTATTTAATTCCACCTTATATAGCCGAACTTTTGCCGCATCAATTTCAGCACGTATCTGACCAGTTTCATCTTTTAACATCAAATTCGCCCGACTAATTTCATCTGCATCTTTTAATTCTACAGTCTCATTCTTCTCATTTTCGCAGGTTAATTTTCCAATAAAAATAACTTTGTCACCATCCATACTGTTCTCCATTACCGTCGCTACATCTTCTGGATAATATGTAGATGAGTAAGCAAATACCGTACTAGCACATAAACAAATCAACAGAGTAACTAACAAACTTATTTTTTTCATTCCATCACCCTCTCTAGAACTTCTCCTTTACAATAACAAAACTTTACAATAAGGTCAATAAATTTATCGTAAAAATAAGTAAAAAATGGAGTATCAAGTAATCTATTTTTAATTACTTTTATCCTCCATTTTTATTATCTTACTTTATAAAAATTCTATATCAACAACATAGATTTTAATTGTATAAAAATCGGCACAAACTTGACCATAAATTTGGACTGGGACATTCATTATATCACGACCATCGTAAGCGTCATCGCTGATCTCCACGGAAATATCCCCTGTCTTATCGCGAAAAGCCATCTTTCCATCGTCATGACACCCAATAATCTGCCCTTCTAATACAACACTCTGACCATCAATTCTCTGACTTTTAACCGCTGCAATATTGCTGGCAATATAATCCGTAGCATTTGCAAAAACAACTGCACTCGAGAAAAAAATCATTATCAATAAAATCAACCCAAACTTTTTCATACCTGCCATCTCCCTCATTGGAACTAATATTAGGCACCTATAATCAAGTTCTTTTCTTTATTTATATTATATCATATTTGCTAAAAGCATGTGAGAAAATATTTCTTTTTAAAAGAAGGATTTGGATATTTTTTGCCTAATATATACTGTTGAGTACAAACAAATTATTATTTAAAAACCATTATCAATTTTTTAAAATTTTAAGGAGGCTTTGTTTATGTCTAATGAGTTAAAAATTTACAAATGTTCTATTTGCGGTCATGTTGTTGAAGTGCTAAATAACGGAACTCGCCCTGCATCAGCAAAAACAATCTGTTGCGGTAAAGAAATGGATTTATTAGCACCAAATACAGTAGAAGCATCTACTGAAAAGCACCTGCCTGTTGCAACCTTTGTTGACGAAAACAAACTTTCCGTTAAAGTTGGCAGTGCAGAACATCCGATGATTGAAGCGCATTATATTGAATGGATTAGCGTAGTGTACGGTGATACAATCCAGCGTGTAAATTTAAAACCAGGACAAGCTCCTGAAGCAACTTTCTGCATTTGCGGAGCAACAAATATAGATGTCTATGCTTATTGCAACATTCACGGATTATGGAAATCAAATGTAGCTAAATAATACTAATAAAAACAAACATGTCAGAATGAACTGACATGTTTGTTTTTATTTTAAGTATTTATTTAATGCGTTAAATAACCCCTACTTTTCGATTGGTTTTACGCAATGTTCATTCATTCCACAATGAGCGATCTTTTCTTATCATCTTCAAAAGCGTTAGCAGACAATGCGATAATCAAAATACTTTTTGCATCTGGGCATGCTAAATTTCTAATATACATTGTCGCTGTATATCCATCCATAATAGGCATCATAATATCCATAAAAACTGCATCATAGTAATGATACAGCGACAACTCAAATAAAATACAAGCTTCTTGACCATTTACTGCATAGTCAAGCGTGGCTTTTGTCAGTCCTAAAACGCTTCCTATAATCTCCGCATTCAAATCATTATCTTCAACAATTAAAACACGTTTTCCCTTATAATCCGGAATATGTTGCACTGTATTTTCTTTGCTAACATATTCTATATTTTTATCCACAACCTTGAAGTTAACATCAACCCAAAAAGTACTGCCTTTATCTAACTCACTTATCACTTCAAGCTTACTATTCAGTAACATCCGCTTTTCCACCATTTACTGCTTGAATACATTCTAACATTGTATCATAGAGAATAATTTTTTTCTTCCATGAATGTGGAATAATTCAATAAGCCTACCCGTACCACCTTTGATTCATCTACAGCTTCACTTGCATATGAAAATGAACAGAATAAATTAAATAGCAAAATTTAAAACGAATAAACTCGTACAAAATCATAAATATTTCCTTTAAAACGCATATGTAAATTTTCCTATATCCGGATTATCATCCAACCATAACCATCATGCATGAATATTATGATTTATTGATATTTCACTTTTGAAAACTATTCGGCTACAATGAAGAAAAGAGAATATTTTCAGAATATTTTAAAAAGTCAATTATATATAGCTATATATAAAATATTGGGAGGGATGAGTATGTTAGATATAAGAAAAATTTTCTCAATCGGTCAAAACTCTATTATTCGTCACGTTGTTCAAAAATCAGATACCGCTGGTAACTATTCAAAGGAGCTAAATGAATTGTTAGCGACACCAGCCTGTATCGGTATGGTAATTAAAGCCGCCGTTGAAACCGTAGATCCGTATTTACCGGAAGGATTTATCAGTATCGGTCACTCTACTGAGTTTACCCATACTGCAGCAACAAGTCTTGGAATGACTATTACCGTAAAAACTTCTATTATTGAACTTGGTGAGCATGAAATTGTAATGAAAATTGACGCTTGGGATGAACAGGGTGAAGTTGGTTATGGAATGCATCGGCGCTCCGTTGTAGAGCAAGAAGCTCTACTAAAAAAAGCTCGGCAACGGACCCGTTTTCTAACGAATCAAAAAATTTAGAGAGGTGTTTTTTATGATTCCCGATACATTACAAGGAGCAGCTTTATTAAGTGTGATTGATTTTTTCCTCAGTTTTATATTTATTGCTTTTATCGGTGGTGTTTTATATTTATTCCCTTATTTAAATAAGTTAGGAGAAGTAGAAGAGGATAAATAAATATCATATTGATTGGGGGACTTAATGATGTATGAGCAGTTCTCAACATTAATGGCAGAATTATTAAATCAAACCGGTTTACTTGATCTATGGTGGGGTAATATCGTAATGATTATCGTGGGCGGAATTCTTCTTTATTTAGGAATCATCAAAAAATACGAGCCATTTTTATTGGTTGGCATTGGGTTAGCATGTATCGTCGCAAATGTTCCTGGTTCAGATTTAACAAAACCCGGAGGATTATTTCATTATGCATATCAAGGCGTAGAATTATTGATTATTCCGCCTCTAATTTTTCTTGGAATTGGGGCAATGACTGATTTTGGCCCGATGATAGCCAATCCTAGTTTAGTCATTCTTGGCGCAGCTGCCCATCTAGGAATCTTCGTTTCTTTAATTGGCGCTAAATTATTAGGATTTTCACTTGCCGAAGCTTCGGCAATCGGTATTATTGGCGGAGCCGATGGGCCAATGGCAATTTACGTTACGATGAAACTCGCCCCGCATTTATTGCCACAAATTTCGGTTGCAGCATATTCTTATATGGCACTTATGCCACTGATTCAGCCGCCAATTATGCGCTTGCTGACTACAAAGGAAGAACGTAACATCATTATGCAACAACCACGTTACGTTTCTCGTTTGGAAAAAATCGTTTTTCCCATCGTTATCGCCATTATCGTAAATTTATTTTTACCGCCTGTTGCACCGCTTATTACAATGCTTATGCTTGGTAATCTACTTAGAGAATGTTTATGCGTGGACCGATTAGCAGAAACAGCATCAAATACACTATTAAATATAGTAACATTAGTTTTAACAGTCGCCATCGGCTCAACAATGGATGCAAATTCCTTCTTAACCTGGGATACGCTTCTCATTATCGTCTTAGGGCTTATCGCCTTCGTCTTCGGTACAGCTTCTGGCGTTATTGGTGCCCGTATTATGAACAAAATCAGTAGAGGCAAGATTAATCCACTCATTGGTTCTGCCGGCATTGCATCGGTACCGATAGCCGCCCGGGTTTCTCACGTCGTTGGACTGCAAGAAAATAAATACAATTTTCTTATCATGCATGCAATGGGGCCAAACCTTGCTGGTGTATTTGGCACAGCAATTTCTGGCGGTATTCTTCTTGCTTTTCTTGGTGCAAAATAACGATAAAAAAGATGATGTTTTAACAAAGCGATTAAAACATCATCTTTTTATTTGCATATAAAAAATTTATAGAATTTCAACTCGATCCGCTTCTACAGATGTACCATATACCTTTACTTCAACTTCACAGTAAGAGCGAATATGTGCACCTATGATATCGTGTGGATTACGATATTCATCATTATCTATTTCCATTACAATTTCACCCGTCGCATCTTGAAAAACAAATCTTTCATCGCCAGAATAACTTACTATCGTTCCTTCTAACATTACTTTTTGATCATCTATTTGCTGTATTTTTATCGTTGCAACATCACTTGCTACATAGTTTGCCGATTTTGCAATCCCAATCGTACTCACCATACATAAAATAACCAATAAAGATAAAATTACTTTCTTCACTATTTTCACATCCCTTACTTATTTTTTTAGTATTATATCATACTTCTTTCTTTTTCCCTATTCAAAATTACTTCAAGAATATAGTCATCTTTACTTGTCTTATTTACCCTATCTCAAGTATGACTATATACAGAAAATCGCTAGATTGCAAAAAGACCACTTTAAAAGATTAAACTCGCTTTACTCTACTCTGCAAATATTAAACCAGAGCGGAGGATAAAATAAGGTAATGCATTTTTATTACATACTTTGGATCCCCGCAAGACTACGATTATCACGAGCTAGCGCAATTTTTTCCTGACACTTTTTATATTGCTGTTCTGCCTCCGCTAATTTTTTCTGCAAGCAATATAAAAGCTCATTTGCTTTTTCTATTTCAGTATAATCGCCTTGTTTTTTCTGTAACTTCTGCAAAATCGCACTAACATCAAGTGCTGTGAAAGTATCAAAGCTTTCTAGATAATCTAAAGAAGATCGTCTTTTCTGGTGTGTTGTCATTTTTTCACGGACAAGTTTTATTTGCTTCTTCCAGCGTGTGATTTCTGCACTTAAGTTCGTCTTTTCCATCTCTAATGCCGCCATTTTTCTTTGATTTGAAAAACCGAGAATATACTGCCGCCGCTGCTTTCAGTGAAAGTTAAAACTCCTCTTAAAACAGACTTGTTTATCTATTTGTCTATTCTAACATAAACATGAGCGTTTCAGAAGAAAATCTAGCGACTAGAATTGAGATAAAGTAGACAAAAAAATAAGCTCAATAAGAGTGGAAAATTAAATCCTTTTTTCTCTTATCAAGCTTACCATATAATTTCTGCTTTGCGATAAAGTACCTCTACAACTTCATCACTTTCCATTCTATGTTGTTTAATCACACGCGCTGCTACACGATCACAAACTGCATCAGAAGCGTTTGCTAGAATTACCATGAATTGATTTTCACCAAACTCTAGATCAAAATCACTTGCTCGCAACGATTTATGAATTGCAACTTTCAATGATTGCTTTGATTCTTTAATAATATTTTTTTGATCGACATAACTATCACTTGAAATCGCTAAAATAATTATATCAACACGGCAGTTTTTTTGCTTTGACAAAATTCGTTTAATGATTTGATAAGCTAACTCATACCTTTCTGGCGGAGTTAATATACTTTGATTATGTTCTTTTGCAAATACATATTTTTTAAATGATAATATATCCTGCTCAATATTTTTTAACGTAATCTTTTTGATATCCTGCAAAATCGCATGATAGTAGGCATGTCTATTCTTACCTAGTTGTTTTGCCGAATATAAAGCAATATCCGCCTGACGATACAAGTTTGCAAAGGATATTTTATTTGTACTTTTTTCTGCAACGGCAATGCCAATGGATAATGAGCATATATTCAAATAATCTACTTCTGATTTTTCTTCATTAAAATTTTTAGAAATTTCATTTACTATGGTATCAACATAATCTTCTGAAAAAGAATTATTAAGGAAGATAACGAATTCATCTCCTCCCATCCTTCCAACATAATCTTCCGCACTCAATACATTGCGAAAAACCTCTGCCAATAAAATTAAGAGTTTATCCCCCACCACATGACCATAAGTATCATTCACTTGCTTATAGTTATCAATATCAAGCATCATAAAAATACCTGTATAACCTTGACCAAGTGCATGATTTACTTCAAATTCAAAAAATCTTCGATTGTACACTTGCGTAAGTGCATCGAGCCCCAATGCTTTTCTATTTTCTTCTACCGACTTATTATACACTTGATATAATAGCGCCTGACTTTCACTTGCTAAATTTCCCGCAATAAAAACCGGATGTTCACTTGCTTTTACATCCAATCCATCTTCAATCAACATTAACATAATATCTACTAAATCAGGATCAAACTGTGTTCCACGATACTTTGTTAATTCGGAAACGATAAATTGATTTGGCAGGCTACTACGATAAGATCTTCTTGATGCCATCGCATCATAGGCATCTGCGATTCCAATAATTCGGGCCGTCAAAGGAATATTTTCTCCCGCAATCCCATCGGGATATCCATTTCCATCATACCATTCATGATGCCACTTCGCACCATCGCAAATATTTTTTATTACTGTAATATCCTTTAATATTTCACAACCGATCGCAGTATGATTTTTAACAATTTCATATTCCTCATCTGTTAATTTTGTTGGTTTATTTAAAATTAAATCACTAATGCCAATCTTTCCTATATCATGGAGTAAAGCAATATGTTTTAGTTCTATTATTTTTTCCTGCTTCCATCCTAATATCTCAGCAATTCTTACAGCAATTTTAGCTACGCGGACAGAATGGCCTCTCGTATAACGCCCTTTTGCATCTACAGTTGCAGCAACCGTAGAAATTGCTTGCAGAGAAATCTTTTCTAATTGTTCCCCTTTTACCTTTACTTGCTGTTCTAATTTTTTTTGCAGTAAATCAAGCTGTATAACGCGGTCAATACGTTTAAGCATAATTTCAGGAATAAATGGTTTTGAAATATAATCAGCGGCTCCCAATTGGAAAGCTTTTAGTTCATATTCAGGCTTTGTTTTCGATGTAATAAAAATAATTGGGATGTCCGCTGTTTCTGGACAATTTCGAATTACAGAAAACGTTTCATAGCCATCCATCTTCTTCATTTCTATATCTAGTAAAATAATCGTAGGCTTTATTGTTTTCAACAAGTTAATCGCGCCTAATCCCGATTCAATACAATATACGCGATAACCATCTGCTGTTAAAATATTTTCTGCCATAGTTCTATATAACAAAGTATCGTCAACAACCAATACTGAAAAAACAGGTTCTATCATCTTTTTCATTTCCATGACCTTGCATCAAACTCCCACATATACTTCTCCATGTTTCAATCAGCTGAAAATATCTATTCTTTAGCAATATGATATTCATTTTTATAAAAATAACACATTTTAAAATCACAATCGAAAAAGTAAAAATTTTTCTTCAGTTTTATACTCACAATATTTTTATTATACCAAACATTTCTATATTAACCTATAAAAAAACATAAATAGATGAAGAAATTTATTGGCAATAGATGCATCTATTGAAGCGGCTAGAGCAGGTGAAGTTGGTAAACTAAATAAAAAATAAGTATAAAATCCATAATCATTTGCAGTATGATTGCTTTTCTGCCATAAAATTCACTCGAAGCCAATTATTTTTATTTTCTTAAAATTTATTTTTTAAGTATATCAAATGAATATTGATTTACCCATAAAATATTCTGTATACTTCTTGGTCTGTAACAGCAAAAAAGATCACACGGATTTTCTCTCGTGTGATCTTCATTAATCAATTATTCATTTCCTGATTTTTTTTCTACTGCCGCAAGCGATGCAACTTTATCATTTTCAGCAGTTTTCATCAATGTAACCCCTTGTGTATTACGACTAATTACAGAGATATCATCCACATCCATACGGATAACAATGCCTTCTGTAGAAATTAGAATCAATTCTTGTCCTGGCTTTACAACTTTGATTCCAATAACCCGTCCAGTTTTTTCTGTAACCTTCATGTTGATAATACCTTTACCACCGCGCCCTTGTGCACGATACTCATCCGTAGATGTCCGCTTACCATAACCTTCTTCCGTTACAGTTAAGACTTCAGCATCACGCTTAATTTTATCCATGCCAACGACTTCATCGACTTTATTTAAGCGGATTCCAATCACACCACGAGCTGTCCTTCCCATAGATCTTACATCTGTTTCAGCGAATGTAATTGCCATGCCATCTCGCGTGCCGATAATTAAGTGCTGTTCGCCATTGGTGAATTTTACACCGATTAATTCATCATCTTCATCAAGTGAAATTGCGATTAATCCACCTTTACGAGCTGTATCGTATTCCATTAATTCCGTTTTCTTAACAATTCCCTTTTTCGTTGCCATAAACAAGAATTTACCAGGTGAGAATTGTCTAATTGGAATTACAGCAGTAATCTTTTCATCCGCATCTAACGGCAATAAATTAATAATTGCCGTACCCTTCGCCGTGCGTCCGGCTTCCGGAATTTCATAGCCTTTTAAGCGATATACTTTTCCGCGGGAAGTAAAGAACATAATATTATGATGCGTTGTTGTAACAAACAGATGCTCTACAAAATCTTCTTCTTTCGTTCCCATGCCGGCAACACCACGACCACCACGTTTTTGACTACGATATGTATCGACTGGTAAACGCTTAATATAATTGCCATGTGTAAGCGTAATAACGATATCTTCTTGTGCAATCAAATCTTCCATGTCAATCTTTGATGTATCAATGGTAATTGCAGTACGACGCCCATCACCAAATTTACGTTTAATTTCAGTCAGTTCTTCTTTGATAATATTCAATACTTTTTGTCCATCTGCGAGAACGGATTCTAACCAAGCAATTGTTTCAAGTAAGTTTTTATATTCTTCATCAATTTTTTCACGTTCAAGTCCAGTTAAACGTTGTAACCGTAAATCTAGAATTGCTTGTGCTTGCTTTTCCGATAAATCAAAACTTTCCATTAACGCATTACGCGCAATATCTGTCGTTTGAGATTGACGGATTGTCGCAATTACTTGATCAATATGATCGAGTGCAATGCGTAAACCTTCTAAAATATGAGCCCTTGCTTTTGCTTTTGCAAGTTCATATTGAGTTCTTCTTGTAATTACTTCTTTTTGATGCTCTAAATAATAGTAAATAACTTCACGCAAATTCAAAACACGCGGTCTGCCATCTACAAGCGCCAGCATAATAACCCCAAAGCTTTCCTGCATTTGCGTATGTTTATATAATTGATTCAAAATTACATCTGGATTAGAATCACGACGAAGTTCAATTACGATACGCATCCCTTTACGGTCACTTTCATCACGTAAATCCGTAATGCCTTCAATAGATTTATCGCGCACTAATTCTGCAATTTTTTCAACTAAACGCGCTTTATTCACCTGATATGGAATCTCTGTTACAACAATCCGCGGCTTGCCATTCGACATTATTTCAATACGTGCCTGTGCACGCATTTTCACAACACCGCGACCAGTATTATACGCAGAAAAAATTCCTTCTGTTCCTAAGATTAAGCCCCCCGTTGGAAAATCTGGGCCTTTAATCGCAGTCATTAATTCATTAATTGTTACCTCTGAATTATCAATCATCATCAATACGCCATCAATGACTTCGCCAAGGTTATGCGGAGGTATATTCGTTGCCATGCCGACAGCAATACCAGCAGAACCATTTACTAATAAATTAGGAATTTTTGATGGCAATACCGAAGGCTCTTTTAAAGATTCATCGTAGTTTGGTACAAAATCAACTGTCTCTTTTTCTAAATCAGCTAACATCAGTTCTGCAACACGAGACATACGTACTTCTGTATAACGCATTGCCGCCGCAGAGTCACCGTCAATCGAACCAAAGTTACCATGCCCATCTACAAGTAAATAACGCGTAGAAAAATCTTGTGCCATCCGTACAGTGGCTTCATAAACCGAGCTGTCACCATGCGGATGATATTTACCTAATACTTCCCCAACAATACGTGCCGATTTTTTATACGGCTTGTTTGGGGCCATTCCTGCTTCATGCATTGCATACAAAATACGACGATGAACAGGCTTTAAACCATCACGTACATCCGGTAAAGCACGCATAACAATAACGCTCATTGCATAATCAATATAAGAATTACGCATTTCGTCTTCAATACGCACTGGTAAAACTTTACCTAAACCAAAATCCACAATCTCACCTCAAAATATTCAAATTTCATTTATCCACTGGCAATAAGTCAAAACTTTTGCATTATTCAATAGAAGGAATCTCTTGCAAGCCTTTGGATTTTTTCGTCTGCTTTTCAGACACTGTTTATCTATGTAAAAAATAATTTTCTTAAAAGTAAATACTAACATCATATTATATCATTTTATTCTTTCCAATTCAATGAATTCTATACGATACTAGATTTTTCGAGAGTTTTGCAATTTTTTTTTATTTTTTTCTTAAAATAGACAATTTATTTATTTTTAAATTACGACTAAATTAAAATTAGCACGTAATAAAATTCTTACAAACACTTCTTTTTGTATTACTTTTTATTCCAGTGGTTAAAATATTTGACTAAAAAGTCAATAGAATCAACATTATACTTAACTTCATTGATTTCTATGTATTTATCGATATTTTGTCATAACATTAATAATACATTACTTTAACTATTTTTTTAGTAGGTTATCCGTATTGCCAAGGCTTTTTTTAGTATTTATTTACTATAATTTCAAATTTAAAGCTATTAAATATTAAAAAATGATTAAATATCCTACTGTAAATTCGGAATTTATCTGATATTCGTAAACAGATAAATTTCCCTATAATATTCTTGTAGAACAATGTAACATTTTGTCGAAATTTAAATAGCAAAGTTTATGACACGAGAATAGACATGTCGTAGAAATAATATTCTCTTATTAAAAGAGAATCTAAAAGGAGCTGTATTTATTAGGCATTTCCTCTAAAAAAAAATTGCAAAATTCCTCGGATATATGTATTTATCCGGGGAATTTTGCAATTTTATATCATGCGTTATAACGAAATTCAACTTTAAAATTTATATTTAATTTAATAATGAATAACAAATCAAAATGACATGCCAATAAATAATTTAAAATATTACTCATTATAAAAAGAAAAAGAAAAGAAGTGATAAAAAAATTTTATACATATATGCCTCTATGCCTCTGAAATTAAATTGAGAATTGCTTATTAAAATAAAATGCATCAGAAATAATTCTTCTAATGCATGTTTTCGCTCTTAAAAGATTCTTATTAGTTTTCTTCAGTTAATATTTTACTTCTAAAACTAAATAATTTTTCTGTTTTACTCTTATTTATTTTTAAAAGCTTCTTTTTGATGAAAGATAGTCCTGCTATAAAATATAGATATTATTCGCTTTTTAATTCTTATCTTTTTATTGATCGTCTATATCTAACACCCAAATCACAAAAACAAAATGATTATATTTCAGATAGCTTTTATGAATAAAAATTTTCTAAGATAAGCTCTATAAATAACATTTGAAGCAAAAGCGCATTCTCAATATGATATAAATTTTACAACGGATAAAGAAGGGCTGGTAAATTAAGATGAAAAAAAATAGAAAGTTAAAAAAGTGTTGCAGCTTAGCATTAGCTGGACTTATTGCACTTGAATTATCTGGAACAGCTTTGGCGGCCGAAAGTATAACAACAGTACCAACATTAGAAGAAGAACTAGCAACCTTAGAACGTCAACTGGCTGAACTAGAAAACTCTTTACAAATGGAACAGGATAAAACGGTTGAGCAAAAAAAAGAGGCTGATAACAAGTTAGACAAATGGAATATCTCTGGAGATATTCGTGTAAAATGGGAAAACAGTGAAGCTGGCGGTAAATGGAAAGAACGTGCCCGCTTATCAGTCAATAATGATATCAATGAAAAAATGAGTTTTTATACGCGATGGTCGATGATGGAAGACAATGAATTTGGCTTATCCGACCATTTTGCTCATAAAATCAATACAAACAATACAAACCACTCTGTCGCAAAAACGGTTTATCCAGATTTAGGTGCAACGGATAGCGGCTGGGTATCTGATGCGTATTTAAAAGTAAAAGATAGTTTTGGCGCTAATGAAATTGTTGTGGGTCGCTTCGGACAAACCTTTGGAGCAACTGGTTTTTGGGCCGACGAAGATGCGTATGGTGGTATTGATGGAATAAAAATGACTTTTGGTAATAAAGCAAAAGTTACAATTGGTTATGCCAATTTTGGTGCTAATCTTGATTACCCTGATTTTACAAGTAAAAATGTACAAACCAACGACTACCTTGGCGATGCTTATCTAGTCAAGCCACTTGAAGAAGCTTATTTTCTAAACGCAACAATTCCAATAGGTAATGCTGTAACGTTACATGGGATGATGCTAAAAGAAAAAGAGGGAGATTCTACACGCCATACCACTGGTGATGCTTATATCCCTTATTACGATGAAATGCCTAGCGATTACGATCTAAGAGGCGTCGGAGTTACAGCTAAACTAGACAAAAACTTCACTTTTGTTGGGGATTATATGGTGAATGCTGCAAACCACAGCATCTATATGGCAAACGGTACTTGGGGAGGAAATAAAGTAGGAAGTGCTGAGGAAGGCCGATATGTACGCCAAGAGTATGATGACCAAAAAGCATTATATCTCAGTCTACGCTACAAAGGCGCAAAATGGGGTGACCAAGGTTCTTTTGGTATGAATCTTGACTATCGTGATATCGATGCTGCAACCCGTTCTAATATGACCGCTGGAGCGTACTATTCTTTAAATTCAATGCTATACAACCCTTATTCATCTAGCGATAATACTTTAGTTAGCGATGGTATTAAAGGACCTGTCATCGGATTCCAATATATGATAACCAAAGATATTATGCTACAAGGTATGCATGCATTTAACAATAAACAAAGCTTCTATGACTACGATTATGGAAAAGTTGGTGGGAACTACACCGCACATTCGGATTTAAAAACAGAAGATGCCTCTAATTATACATTTGTCTCATTATCTGCGCGTTTCTAAAATACAGCGTTGAGAATAAAGAGACTTTATTTAAAAACGATTCTTTTAATTATGTAGTATATACGCGTTAGATTATGGGAGGAAATATAAAATGAAAAAAAGCAATAAATGCTTCATTATGGCTCTAACTGCGGCTATTTCTTTGAATTTTGCAAATTCAGCTTTTGCTGCACCGACACAAGAAGAAATTAACGCATTAAAAACAGAAATTGCCGAATTAAGTAAATTACTTAAAGTAGAGCAAAATAAGGATAAATTCCAAGAGAAAAAAGAAAAAAGAGACAAACTTTGGGAGTTTAAAGGCGATGCGAGATTTAAATACTCCAATTTAGGTTCCAGTTCTAAAACAACGGAACGATTCAGAATCACGATGGATCATCCTGTTGGTGATGATATGAATTTTCATATGCGTTGGAACGTGATGGACGACAATGAATTTGGTTTAACTTCAAATCGTGCAGACAATTTATACAGCGCTAATGGATCTTATCGCTATGCAGATTTCTCCGGCTCAGACAATAACTGGATTTCAGATGCTTACATAGAAATGTATGATGCCTTAGGAGCAAAAGCTATTACTGCTGGTCGTTTTGGACAAACCTTTGGAGCAACTGGGTTCTGGTCAGATGCTGAGGCATCTGGCGGAATTGATGGGATAAAATTTGATTTTACCGATGATAAACGGATCACTGTTGGTTTTGCTAATTTTGGTGCAGCAATGGAATATCCAGAGTATGTTACGGGTGGGACATCCGCGACTTATCCTAATGGAGACTCTGCAACACCATATTATTTCACTAAAGGAATTGAAGATGCTTTCTTCTTAAATGCCAAATTTCCAATCAGTGATAAAACCGACTTCTACACAATGTATTTAAAAGAAGTCGGCAGTGCGAGAGCCAATGCATTGATGACATCAAATTCAACTAAACCGACAGAAGCAGAGTGGAGTGGTGGTCATGAACTCTGGGGACTTGGTGTTAAAACGGAGATTACTGATAATGTAAACTTACTCGGAGACTTTATGCAAAACCGAGCTTTTGATGATCATCAAAATGCTTACTATTTAAGTTTACGCTATAAAGGTGCTGACATCGAAAAACCTGGCTCCTTTGGAGTAAACTTAGACTATAGACACATTGATGCAGCTTACACAAGAGAAAATAATAAAGGAACAGAGTACTACTCTATCCTTGCAGGAAACAAACTTTCCAGTGATATGACATTAGCCGAAGACGGCATTAAAGGTCCGGTTATTGGATTCCAATGGGCACCTGGATATGATTTATTGGTAGAAGCGAAGAGATCATTTGCAACAAAATATACAGAAACTGGTGAAAAAGCTGATGATTATACTTCAATCTCCCTTTCAACGAAATTTTAATTAAGATAAATATAGTTTTGGAGTGAAATAAATGAAAAAATATCTAGCAGCTACATTGTCAGTAACGTTAAGTTTAGGTTTTGCTGGTACAGTATTTGCAGCAGAACCCGATACGAGCGATGTTGAGTACCAACAGCTAAAAAATCGCGTTGCATATTTACGTGAGGAACTATCCAATTTAAAGCAAGATAAAGAAGAAATTCGCCAAGAAGAAACAAAAGATGATAAAGCTTTAAAAGTCAGCGGTGATATGCGCATAAAGTTAATTGACCAACATATTGGCAAGCATAGTACAATCACTGAAAGTGTTGGCTTCAAAGTCAGATATAATATTAGTGATGATCTGGTAGTACAAGCAAAATATGACGCAATGTCAGATAACGGATTTGGATTAACGAGCCGAAATACAGCTGGACTGCCTGATTTTAGCGCTGGTGATGAACGTTATGATGATTTTAGTGGATCTGATAACCATGCACTATCAAATTTATTCCTAAAAAAGAGAAATTTTTTAGGCGACAACAGCTTGACGGTCGGACGCATGGGGCACAATATAGGTGCTACTAAATATTGGGCCGATAGTAATAGTTCTGGTTACTTTGATGGAGTAAAAGTAAGCTTTGGGAACGAAGAAAATTTAAGCATTGCTTATGGTAATTGGGATGCAGTTGATACTTACGATAAATATTGGAATAACTTAAATGCTTCTTGGTCAGAGAAACATAAAGGCTTGGAAAGATGTTACTTGATTTACGGTAAACAAGCCTTAGGCGATGGTACTACCTTATACGGTTGGATGCTTGATGAGGTTGAAGCCAAAGAGCGCAATGATTTTAAAATGCGCGGTATCGGATTTAAACGAAACCTAGCAAAAGATCTTTCTATCGCCGCTGACTATTCAAAGAATTTAGCACAAGATGCAGAAGGCATCTTTGTTCGTTTAAAATACAAAGGTGCTGACCGCGCAATTCCTGGAAGCTATACAATTGGGTTAGATTACGAAAGAATTGAACCAGGAAACATATACGCGACTGCATTAAACGGTGTAAATACGGTAAGCCTAGGACTTCGTGACCAGCTTGGTACGAACACATTTATTCTATGGGGCGAGTATATATTGCGCCGCGATATGAAAATTGCACTATATCAGTCTATAGGTAGAAAGGCAATGAAAGATTATAGTAGTGATGATTATGGCAGTTGGAAAACCGGCGATAGCGCACCTGCCTATTCGAGAATTAATCTTATCTGGTATTTCTAATCTTAAATCACAATTGCTTTAAATGCATTATTAATAGGGGGATTTTCGGATGGATAAAAAAATCTGGCAAAATGATATCAGCCGTCGAAAGTTTTTAGGCATATCAGCTGGCGTAGTGTCCAGTTTTATGTTTAGTAATATTTTTAAACCTACACACGTTGGTGCTGCTGCGGGAGAAGATTATAAAAGAATTGTAGTATTAACAGACGTACATGTTCCAAGTTCAAAAGATAAATTAAAAATTGCCGCTCTTCAAGATATTAATTCTTGGAATGACGTTGACCATGTAGTGGTAACAGGCGATCTTTGTCATGAAGTTGGCGACGAAAAGGAATTAAAAGCAGCCGTTGAGCTGATGAGCCATTGTAAAAAGAAACGCTATGTACTTACTGGCAATCATGATTATCTCTACTCTGACGGAACAAACGAGGGCGGAAAATATCAAGCAGGGCCAAAAGAACGGGCATTTAAATTAGAACGTTTCCGCAGATATTTTAATATGAACGCTTTGTATTTCTCAAAGGATGTAGGAGATTATCATTTAGTATATCTTTCCCCAGATTCTTTGGATACAATTCATCTGACCGAAATGTCCGTAGAGCAGCTAGCTTGGTTGTCCGCAGATTTAGAAATGAATCGCGACAAGCCAACAATTATATTTTTCCACGGTTCATTAGAGGGTACATGGGATAATAATGGCAGAAACTGGCCTAAAAATCCAAAATTTATGGCGCAGCCAATAGATGATGTCAGAGATATCTTAAAAGCTAACCCACAAGTTATGATTTGGGTATCTGGACATTTACATCTTGGTGTATATAATCAAAGCTCTTGCAATGAAAAGATCTATACTTACGATGTTAATAAAGTCCAAAATATGCATAATCCCGCATTACTCGGCACAGGATATCAACGTAGTGATAGTGATGATGGTGGTGCATACCCTGCACTTTGGACAAGATCATTATATTTATATTCTGACAGAGTAGAATTTAGGACTTATGATCATACCAATCAAAAATTCTTAACCGACTTAGATAGAGCAATCAAAGTTACAAGAAGATAATCTCTGAATTGCAATTATTACTACTTTTACTTTAACACAAAGCGATAATTTACAAGCTGGATCATCGTTATGAGTAAATATTGATATAAGTTTTTTTATTTATAATATTTTCCATCTCCATTATAAATAAAAAATAATGAAAAGAGACTGTTAAATAACGGTCTCTTTTCTATTTAATAAAAATTTAATCGTAAAGCATTCATAAATAAAAATTTTCTGCATATATCAATAAGATAAACTTTAAGTAACCTCTCCTGCACTACCTCCATATATTGTTTGTAAGAACACCACTATGGAGGTTACTTCTATGGATTTTTCATACCTTATTCTAATTGGTATTACCGTAAGTATTGATGGTTTTTTTGCTGGTATGGCATATGGAATAAAGAAAATTAAAATTCCCTATGCGTCCTTACTTACTATTGGTTTAGTCAATTTATTTTGTACAACTATTGCAATTTATTCTTCACTTTACCTCGGTCACTTCATTAACCCTATTTTTGCAACTTCAATCAGTGCTTTATTGTTAATCCTGCTTGGAACAATTAACCTACTCAAAGAATATATTTCCGATTTAACTGATAAAACTTCAGATAAATTTAAAATTACAATTCCGATTGGCTGCTTAGTTATCAATATTATGAAAAAACCTGAGTGTGCAGATGTTGACCATTCATTAATCTTAAATACGCGTGAAGCTATACTGCTTGGTTTTGCTCTAGGTATTGATAATATGACAGCTGCTTTTGCAATTGGATTAATGACGACTTCACCTTGCTATGTTCCTATCACTTTAAGCGTAATTCAAATTAGTCTTGTTTGGTTCGGTATTATTTTCGCTGGCAAAATTGCTAAAGACACTTGGCAAAAAAGAACAGCTTATATTCCAGGAATTGTTTTGATTTTAATGGGGATTTTACGAATTTTATAAATAAGGCTGATTCAACGGGGATTTTTACTCCATTTGGATTTTAAACACTTCTCACTAAATTCCTCTTCCAATAAAAAAGAGATAGCATACTAACTTCTTTTGCTAGATGCCATCTCTTTTTTATTTTACAATTTTAGCATAAATATACCCTTCACGTACACCAGACGAACTTATATATAAATGGTCACTTTCAAAAAAATCTGCTAATGTTAGCAAAATAATTACGCCTGGCATAATCGTCCGAATACGCTCCGGAACAATTTTTAGCATTAAATCAAGATTATCATTCGTTGGCATTCCAACTTCATTTCTTCCAAGAGTAAGGGATTCAACCATTTCTTTAAGTTTATCAATACTCAACTCAACATTATCAACTTCTAAGTCAAAAATTTCATTATACAATTTTACCGTAGCGCGCATCGTTCCGCCTACACCGCAGATATATTCTTGCCTTCCATACACCTGCGCCTTTATTTTTCCCAATTCATCTAATACTGCTTGTCTTATATTACTTTCATCTTTTTCAATTGGAAAAATATTTTGTACATAATTTTTATACATATTCAAAGAACCGATAGGCAGGCTTACCATTGACTTAATGTCATCCCCCTGATAAATAACGAGTTCCGTACTTCCTCCACCAATATCAATTAAGATGCCATCTTGAATTACCGTCGCTTGCGTTGCTCCAACAAAATCTAAAAAAGCTTCTTCTTCTCCAGAGATTAAATCGACAGTAATTCCTGTCATCCTCTCTATCTCAATAATAGCTTCTTTACTATTTTTTACATTTCTTAAGGCGGCAGTAGCAAAAGCAGCTATATTGTCAATATTAAAATTTTTCAATAAACGCTTAAAATCATGAATAGCTTCACATGCTGCAACAATTCCTTCTTCTATCATTACGTCATCTTTAATGTAACCAGCAAGCCCTGTCATAAATTTCTTTTTTAACAGCATCTCAAGCTGCTTACCTTTAATATCATAAATAGCTAGCCTAATCGTATTAGAGCCAATATCAATAATTCCATGCACCACTGCCGCCACCACCTCTTTTATCTTCACTTAATATAAGTAAACAAGTTTACACTCATCATATCATATGTCGACATAATTAAACAAATATATCTTTTATTTATTATTTATCTATCTTTCTATTATTTAAAAATATCAAACAGCTGTTTTCCAATTAAAATAACCGTCATAAAAATGAATAAAGGGCGGACATAAGATGCCCCTTTTACTATTGCCATTTTTGTTCCTGCAATTGCTCCAAAAATCATTCCTATTCCCATTGGTAAAGCATAAGCATAATTCACTAGACCTAAAGATGTAAACACAATCATTGCCGAAATGTTACTGCCAAAATTTAAAGCTCTGGCATTCCCCGCTGCCATAATAAAGTCAAAACCAATACATAAAAAAGCAAACAATAAAAAAGAACCTGCTCCCGGGCCAAAAAAACCATCATAAAACCCCAATACAAAAGCTACACCACCACTAAGTATTGCTGTTTTTTGATTCATCCCATGATAAGTAGAGTTTTCCCCCCAGTCCTTCTTCATCAAGCTATAAATTGTAACGATGACTAACATTCCCACGACAATAGGTTTTAAAAAATCCGGCGGAATCATTCGCACTGTAAATACACCTAACGCTGAACCAATAACAGATAGTGGAAATAAGTATTTTATTAATTTCAAATCAATTTTCCCTGATCGCATAAAAGCCACTGTACTCGTAATACTGCCCATAAATGCCGCCATTTTATTCGTCCCCAATACAACGACTGGCGACAACCCCGTCATCATCAATGATGGTACTGAAATAAGGCCTCCTCCACCAACAACAGAGTCAATAAATGATGCGATAAAGCCTGCTCCAATTAAAAAGATAAGCATCTCGCTACTAAGTTCTTCAAACATAAATTCACCTTCTAACAAAAATAGAGGTGTTGCAATATTGCAATACCTCTAAGATTCGGATAGAAATAAAATAGTTGCTAACTAACTAGATGTGCATAGTCGTTAAGCACGCTAGATTTTTTATTCTTCAACTACAGTAACATTTTGCATTACTGCACCTTGACGAATATGATCAACAACATCCATTCCTTTTATCACTTGACCAAATACAGTATGAACACCATCTAAATGTGGTTGTGCTTCATATACGATAAAAAATTGACTTCCGCCTGTATCTTTTCCACGATGCGCCATAGATAATGCACCACGATCATGAATATGCGGATTACCTTCTGTTTCACATGGAATTGTGTAGCCTGGGCCGCCTGTTCCATTACCATTAGGACATCCCCCTTGTGCTACGAATTCAGGAATTACGCGATGGAATGTTAATCCATTATAAAAACCTTCATTGATTAATTTTACAAAATTTGCAACTGTACCAGGTGCCTCTTTTTCAAATAATTCAATTTCAATATTACCATCTGCCATTTCAATAATCGCTTTTTTCATTCGTAAACCTCTCTTTTTCGTAATTATACAAGGATATTATAACAAGGCTTACTGCTCTTAGGCAATACTCTTCATTAGGGCAACACCTGTTACCATACATAAAACACCGGCAATTCCAACAGCATTCAGCCTAACACCATAAAGTGTAATATCAAGCCCTGTTGTTAATAACAATCCCAATGCCCCCCATAGAGCATAAGCAATACTCAAATCCATTGTCTTTATAGCCTGCGCTAGAGCAATAAATGCAATAATAATTAATAGTACTGCACCTGCACCCCACAATTTATACTTAAATCCTTGTGATTTTTTTAAACAAATATTTGCAACAACGTCACACAAAATTGAGCCGATTAAGAATAAGAATCCCTCATTCATTCAAATCACCACATTTCTTTGTGTCTGACATACCATATTTCAGCAATATAATACCGACAAGAATTGCCCCTATTCCGGCAATTTTTTTCATTGACATAACTTCATTAAATAAAAGACAACCAATACCGGTAACCGCGACAAGTCCTAACCCCTCCCACGTCGCATAAGCAACACTAAGCGGAATTTTAGTAACAGCTTTCGCTAAGAAAAAATAAGAAAGACCTACCATGAATAATAATACACCGTAATTCAATACGGATACATTTTCCCCAACGAATTTTAACATCGTTGTGCCTGCTACTTCAGTAATGATTGCTATAAAAAGCGCGCACCACTGCAGCATAATATCTAACCCCTTACTATATAAACAACTATAAAATATAAGCTGTTTTTTATTTGTAAAGCACTAACTTTACGCTATTATTGTAACATTAATCCCCTTGTCTTAGCGAATGTCCCTATCCATGCCAATCCGCGATTAAACCAAATGGCTAATGAGTTCCTTGCATCTCCATCAATCTCCACAGAGTTTCTACCTAGTTTGACTGACAAAAAGCTATCCAGAAATACTTCTGGATAGCTTTTTTTAAAAGTGTGCGCCGCCGCCCTCTTGTGCCGTTTCACCTAAATCGGTAATTTCATGAATAGAAATTTCAATGATATCAAGCATTTTATTAATTTCTTCTACCGTCGAACAAAGCGGTGGCATAAATACAACTACATCCCCAACTGGACGAATGAATAAACCATGTTCACGCGCTTTCATACAAACGACAGCGCCCATACAATCTTCCCAGGCATAAGGCACCCCATTTTCTTTATCGTTCATTAATTCAATACCAATCATCATTCCCCGTTGCCGTGCTTCACCAACATGTACCATCTCGCCGATTTTCTCTAATCTTTCACGAATCAGATAAATCTTTTCCTGCATTCTTTCTATCGTCTTTTCTTCTTTAAATATTTCAAGACTGGCAATACCTGCAGCACAGGCTAATTGATTTGCCGTATAAGAATGTCCATGATAGAACGTCTTTTTATCTTTCATATCGCCTAAAAATGCATGATAAATTTCATCCGTCGTTAGCGTCGCCGCAAGTGGCATATATCCCCCGGTAATTCCTTTAGATATACACATTAAATCAGGGCTTACACATTCATTGTCACAAGCAAACATTCGCCCAGTACGACCAAAACCTGTTGCAACTTCATCTGCAATTAAAAGCACATCATATTTTTTTGTCAATTCGCGTACGCGTTTTAAGTATCCCGCTGGTGCCATAAGCATACCCGCCGCCGCTTGTACAAGCGGCTCAATCACAAGTCCGGCAATTTTATCATGATGCTCTTTTAATACCTTTTCTAAAACTTCCACGCATTGCATATGGCATTCTTCTTTTTGCGTTAATTGACAATGATAACACGACGGCGATGGAATATGATAAGGCTCAAATAATAAAGGCTTAAACACGCGATGAAATAAATCTATTCCACCCACACTTACCGAACCTACCGTATCCCCATGATACGATTGATTAAGAGCAATAAATTTATTTTTATTTGGTTTGCCTTTATGCTGCCAATATTGAAATGCCATTTTTAGTGCGACTTCTACCGCCGTTGAGCCATCGTCAGAATAGAATACTTTATTTAACCCTTCTGGCGAAACTTCCACTAGGATTTGGGCAAATTCACTTGCTGGCACATTTGCTAGCCCAAGCGCCGTAGAATGCGCAACTTTTCCCAATTGGTCAATGATTGCCTGATCAATCTTGGGATGACGATGACCATGAATATTTACCCAAAGTGAGGATACACCATCGTAATATTCTTTTCCTTCCGTATCAATCAGCTTGATACCTTTTGCTTCAGTAATCACCATTTGATCGCTTTCCAGCCAGCCTTTCATTTGCGTAAACGGATGCCATATGTATGCTTTATCTTTCTTTAAAAATTCATTCATTATAACTCTCTCCAATCGCTATAATCTTATCAATATTGAGCGTCAATTCTGCAAGTCCCGCTAAATCTTCTACATTAAGAGAATTTGCCTGTTTTAACAACGGAAATCTACCTACGACAGGAAGATTCGTTATCTTCTCTATATAATGAATATTACTTTCTTCTAAAACGCCTGCCCGACTCGCCTCAAAACGATTAATAACGACACCATCTAAACGGATTTTATGCTGCATTGCATAAGAATAACTAAGCACCGTATGATTGATTGCCCCAAGACGAGGTTTTGAAACTAATAAAGCCGGAAAATTCAATTCTTTCATCATATCCGCAAGTAAATAATCTTCCCATAACGGTGAAATAAGTCCACCAACCCCTTCAACTAAAACAAACTCATATTTTTTCATTGCTTGTTTTAAATCGGTTAAAATTTTAGGGATATCAATACAAACGTTACTGATCTTAGCAGCTACTGCTGGTGTTAAGGCAGGTTCTAGTGCTACTGCATTCACTTCCTGTCTTAGCTCTTCTCCTATTCCTGCAGCTTTCATCAAAAAAGTAGCATCTTCCGCTAATAAAAATCCAGCTTCATTACGTATGGCACCAGATGCTAACGGTTTAAACACGCCAACGTGGATGCCTCGCGCTTTCATTGCAGCTGCAATCGCTCCTGTAATCATTGTCTTACCGATATCTGTATCTGTAGCAGTAATAAATAAACCTCTCATCTTTTCCATCCCTTTATTTCTTTAATTGTCTCAGCAATCGTAACGGCTGCCTGCTTTAAATCACTTTGACTATGTTTTGCATTCACGGTAAGTCTAAGCCTACTCTCACCAACTGATACAGTAGGTGGCCGAATTACTGATAAAATAATCCCTTTTTCTTTAAGATGATTTGCAACTTTGACGGCAAGGTCTGCCGCGCCGATTGGAATTGGGAGAATAGGCGTAATCTCACCGCCAACTTCAATCCCCTGCATTTTTAACTCTCTACGCATAAAATCTGCATTCGCCAAAACTTTTTCTGGCAAACGAATACTTTGCATTAAAATCTTTACTGCTGCATTCGCCGCCCCAATATCCGCCGGTGATAAAGCAGTAGAAAAAATGTAACTACGCGCTTTATTAATTAAATAATCAATTAAAATTTTTTTTCCCGCGACATAGGCTCCTTCTGAACCTAAAGCCTTACTTAATGTCCCCATCTGTATATCTACTTGATCTGTTAAACCAAAATGCGCGGCTGTACCATGTCCATTTCCAAGTATCCCTGTCGCATGAGCGTCATCTACCATAAGTAAACAATCATACAGTTTCGCCAATTCTACTAGCTGAGACAATGGTGCAATATCACCATCCATACTAAAGACACCATCGACAACGATTAACCTCTTTCCTGCACACTTTGTCGACTCCAATAAACCTTTCAATACTTGCATATCTGAATGAGGAAAAATTACGCGTTTTGCCCCAGATAATCGACATCCATCAATAATGCTGGCATGATTTAGTGCATCGCTAAAAATCACATCGTTTTTATTCATTATTGCACTAATTGTCCCTACATTCGCCATATAGCCTGTATTAAAAGTAATTGCCGCTTCCGTTCCTTTAAATTGAGCTAAATTAGCTTCCAACTCTTCATAAAGCGGGTGACTTCCCGTCGTTAATCTCGCGCCCCCTGCTCCCGTTCCATACGCTTCAATTGCTTTTATCGCTGCCTGCCTTACTTCACTTTCATGCGTCATACCCAAATAATTATTCGAAGCAAGCATTAAGCACTTTTTGCCCGCAGCGAATACATAAGCTCCATCGATTGGTACATAGGTCTGATTTTCACGAAATAAACCTTTTTCTTTTAATACTGCTAACTCCATTTTAAAATTCATTCTATTACCCTCGCCCTACTGCTAATACCGGCTGATTTTGTAAATAATCTATCACTTCTTCAATAGCTGCATCAGGCTTTACAAAGAAAATTCTACCGCCGATGAAACTTCCATATTCCTTTAGTTTTGTTATCCGATGATAGCCCGTTTTATTTGCCACATAGCCCGTTACATATTCAGGATCATCAGACCAACATAGTTCGGCGGTAACATCTTGATGGGCAACTACTTTTGCCGCTAAAACAACAGCTTCACGCACATGAACATCCGTTAAATTTTGACGATTGAGCCACAATAAAAAATCTTCTTCATCATCCATGTCCATCTTAGACACACGAACTCCGCGCATCGTCAGCTGATCTAATCTTTTTCCACTTACTGCATCAACAATCATGGCGCCCCGCATACTCGTCTTTAATTCTTCTAATAAATGCAGACCAGCCAAAATAGCTTGCGTAGAAACTCCACTTTCTTTTAGTATCTGTATTGCGCTTTTTCGTCCTTCTTGAATCGTATCTACCTCATGTGTAAATATAGGCAGCAATTTTATTCGCTCAATATCCTGAGGCCTTATCGCTTCAATTTTTAAGTTAATAAAATCTGCTTTACCCCGACTATGCAATAACGCACGTTCAATCATCGCTTCAGCCATTTTTTTTAAATTTTCTTCCGCTAAAATTCGTTCTGCACCTGAAATATGTTGCCCACCTAATTTATGATCGCCACCTTGTGCTGCGCGCATTTTTATACTATATAACATGAGCAGTCCTCTTTTCCTTACTTGGGTATACTCTTTCTAAAAGCTTCACCAGTGGCATTGCACAAATTGCCGTAAATATCATGCCCGGCACCGCTGCAATGAGTAATGCTGTTGCCGCTTTTCCAATAATCAAACTCAAACTAAGTCTCGCAATCGTCGTACCAATAGGCCCGGCAATGGCAATCGTCCAAAAATTTCTGCCGCCCAAAGCTAAAACTGCACCAACAACCAAGCGAAAAACAAAAGCAACTGCAACATTGAATACATTTTGTGTACCAAGCATCAAACCTATGAGACTTGATAAAACACCTGCGATAATATATTTTTTAAAACCAAAAACAACGCAAATAGCTACTGCAATTGGCGCAGATAATTGAAATTCTGTCCCGGGAAATAAACTTGGAATCTTAAATGCACCACTAAGTGTAATGAGTCCCGTTAATAGTGCAATTTCAGTCATCTCTCTTGCCCGCATATTATTTAGCTGCCTTTCTTCCCAAGTCTGCAATCATTTTTAAATCATCTTGATACTTTCTTCCGCCCGTTGTTAAATATCCACCGACAAGCATTCCACTAATTCCACTCAGCAATGCGGTCCCTTGCAAATCCCTTAAATTGACTTCACGCCCTCCAGCAGTCCGAATTCCGCATTTAGGTAAAATAAACCGAAAAATTGCAACAGATTTTAAAATTTCTAATGGCGATAATGGTGGTTGATGCTCAAAGGCAGTTCCTTTAATTGGGTTCAAAATATTTAACGGTACAGAATGTACACCAGCTTGTCTTAAATCAAAAGCCATAGAAATTCGATCTGATAAAGTTTCATTCATGCCAAGAATTCCGCCTGAACATACTTCAAGCCCAGCTTGATGGGCAATTTCAATCGTTTTTAATCGATCTTCATAGGTATGTGTTGTACAAATATTTTTATAATTATTTCTACTCGTTTCAATATTATGATGATATCTAGATACACCCGCATCTTTTAATGCTCTTGCTGTTTCCATTGTCAACGCTCCTAAAGAACAGCAAACTTTCAAATTCGTTTCTGTTAAAATACGACGAAATGCTGCAAGAATTTTAGGGAATTCTTGATCTCCTTCCATTCCTTTACCACTTGTCACAATTGCAAAACGATTTGCACCACCCATTTCAGCTTCTTTTGCTTTTGCTAGAATCTCCTCAACCGATAAAAACGGATATACGGCTACATTTGTATTGTGATATTTTGATTGTGCACAATATTTACAATTTTCACTGCACCGTCCTGACCGCCCATTAACGATTGCACATAAATCTACTTCTTTACCAATAAATTTACTGCGTATCTTATCTGCCATTGATAATAAAAAAGCAACATCTTCCTCCTCAATTTTCCCTAGAGATTCAGCTTCTTCCCTTGAAATATCTTCACCATTTAAAACCTTTTCGCCTAATTTTACAATTAAACTAATGCCATTCATCTATACAACGCTCCCAAACTTAAATTTTAAAATTATTCGTTAACCGTAAACCAAGCATAGGTGTACAGTTAACACTAGCAGTATAACGCAATTAAGTGGTAAAGTCTATATAAAAAAGAAATTATTCAATAAATAAGTACATAAAAATTCCATAGAAGAAAATGCTATACATGAGAAAGCTGATGATTTAAATCTACTATTTTTTATTCGATGACTAAATCGCTTTAAGACTCCCAGCTTCTCTGACTGAAAGCTATAACCAAAGGGCACAAGAACGCCTAATTTATAAATCATAAGGAGGCAATTCATGCAAAATAAATATATACTTGCTATTGACCAAGGAACAACTAGCTCGAGAGCAATTATTTTTGACCAACAATCTAACATTATTGCTATAGCCCAAAAGGAAATTCCACAAATTTTCCCACGTCCTGGTTGGGTAGAGCAAGATGCTGAAATAATTTGGAGTACACAAATTGGTATCGTTGTTGAAGCAATATTAAAAGCTGGTTTAACCGCGGAGGACATTTCAGCAATTGGTATAACAAATCAACGGGAAACTACAGTTATTTGGGATAAAAATACCGGAAAACCTGTTTATAATGCAATTGTTTGGCAATCTAGACAAACGGAATCTATTTGTGAAGAACTGCGTCAAAAAAAATTAGCCGATACAATTAAACATAAAACAGGACTCGTTATTGATCCTTACTTCTCAGCAACAAAAATTAAATGGATTTTAGATAATATTCCACATGCACGTAGTAGAGCAGAAAATGGTGATCTTTTATTTGGCACAATAGATACATGGCTTATCTGGAATTTGACAGGTGGAAAAGTCCATGTTACCGATTATTCTAATGCATCACGTACTTTACTTTATAATATTCGTACACTAGCTTGGGATGAGGAATTACTTAAAGAATTCAATATTCCACGTTCTATACTTCCGAAAGTGTATCCTTCCAGTCATATTTATGGCTATACTTCATTGCCCGCATTATCAAATGCAAAAATTCCAATTAGTGGTGCGGCAGGAGATCAACAAGCAGCCATGTTCGGACAAGCTTGTTTTAAACCAGCTATGGCAAAGAATACCTATGGTACAGGCTGCTTTCTATTAATGAATACAGGGAGTGAAGTTTATCATTCAAAATGTGGATTACTTACAACAATTGCTTGGGGCCTTAATGGCAAGGTAACCTACGCTCTTGAAGGTAGTGTTTTTTCCGCTGGTGCAGCTATTCAATGGCTTAGGGACAGCATGCATCTTATTGATTCTGCAAGTGATTCAGCATATTTTGCAAAAAAAGTGAAAAATTCTGAAGGCGTTTATATGGTTCCAGCATTTGTCGGTTTAGGCGCACCCTACTGGAATAGCAAAGCTCGCGGAGCAATTTTGGGCCTAACCAGAGGATCAACAAACGCGCATATCATTCGTGCTACACTTGAATCCATCGCTTACCAAACAAAAGACATATTAAATGCAATGGAACAAGATTCTGGTATGAAATTAAAATCTTTAAATGTGGATGGTGGAGCATCAGCAAACGATATTTTAATGCAGTTCCAAGCTGATATTCTTGGCGTTCCTATTGATAGGACCAAAATTATTGAGACGACCGCTCTTGGATCTGCTTATCTTGCAGGTCTTGCCGTTGGAATCTGGAACAATACTGATGATTTAGAGAGTAAATGGCTCTTAGATCGTCGTTTTACCCCACAAATGGATCAAGAAATAGTCGAAAAATACTGTGCTGGCTGGCATAAAGCAGTCAAAAGAAGTTTAGATTGGGAAGATTAAAAAAAGTATTGACATTATATTATATATTTTATATAATATATCTTGTTGACACGGAAGATAACTTCTGCAAAGGCAACGGGGCATGGCTCAGTTTGGTAGAGCACCTGGCTTGGGACCAGGGGGTCGCAGGTTCGAATCCTGCTGCTCCGACCATTTAAATTTTACATTTCTTTTAGAAATGAATAAGATAAAAACTCGTCGAATGACGAGTTTTTTTGTTTTTAAATTTAATCATAAAATACTTGCAAATTAAGCTTAAATGTTGTATGCTAATTTACGGGGAAACTACTACTTTTTGTAGTAGATGGCAAAGGGTATAGAGGCGGCAAAAGCGAGGGCTGATCGGAAAAAGCTCTCGCTTTTGTATTTATCAGAAAAATAATCTCAAGATTGTTATTTATCTTGAGATTATTTTCATTTTTTCCGATACTCTATCTCTTAAGAAGTAAATACTCTCTCGGATTGATTTATATTGGAAGGTTGGGATGTACTTGAGGCCTGAGGTACACTTGATAAGAAATCTAATTTTTTAACTAAGATGTAATTTTCTAATAATTCTCTAACATCTCTAGGAAAATTCAAATCTCGAATATGATCTACAGTCTCTACTGTGATAAAATCTTGAAGTCCTTGCGGAACAACTATATTTTCTTGAAAATTAGCTATTTTTGAAAAATTTTCTATAACAAATACATCTAAAATATCATGGGTATCCTTCGCAATTGCCATATCTATCACCTGCCATTTTTCATTATATTATGAATGTTTCACTTTATTTGTGATTATTTTATTTTAGGAGTTTTTTTATGAACGATTATTTAATTATTGCCATTGGAGGAGCAGCTGGATCTGTTACTCGCTATCTTATTGGAACTTTAGCATTAAATAAATTTGGTTTTCATTTTCCGTATGGAACACTTTTTGCAAATGTTATTGGCTGTCTGGTTATCGGTCTTTTTATGACGTTTTTTACAGAGCGCTTTGTGATGAATCCAGCTTGGAAATTTTTTATTACTATTGGATTTTTAGGAGGTTTAACGACATTTTCTTCGTTTAGTTATGAATCTATAAAACTTTTATTATCTGAACAATACCTTTATGGATTTATAAATATTATGGCGAATATGTTAATTGGATTTGGTGCTACACTTTGTGGTATTATTATTGCCCGTTTATTTTAGATTTTTCTATATTATTACAAAATGATAGTATAGACCTATTGAAAAATTTATTATTTTATAATACAGTAAAATTAAATATTGCTTTAATTGCGAGTGGAGGTATGAGCTATGACGAAAATTTACGCAATACTTGGTCCTCATGCAGCTGGAAAGTCGACGTTATTAAAAATACTTAGAAATCGTGGCTTTTCTTCCATTGTAAGTCATACTACACGAAAAATTACAGATAGTGAGACAAACAATATCGAATATAAATTCGTGAGTAAAGAAAATTTTTTAAAACTAGATTTAGTAGAAAAATCCACTTACCAAGGCAATTATTATGGCATTGAAAAAAATGAACTCTTAAATAAAATGCAAGAAAACAAAATAAATTTTGTTCTCGTTGATAAAAATGGTCTTAAACAATTAAAAAAACTTCTAAGCCATCGAATTGAGTCTATTTATATTATGGTAGATTACGTAACTATGGTAGAAAGAATGTTAAAGCGCGGCGAAACCAATGCAAATATAAAAAAACAATTAGAATATGCAGAAGCCAATGGAGAATTTGATAACTGGAAAATTTGCGATCATATCGTAAAAAATGTACTTGATGTAGATACATCAATTCGACAAATTTTAGCGATTATAAATCGTTGCTGATAATTTTTTGTCTCAAAAATATATTCAACTATCATCTAAACCTTATTTTACCATGGATAAAATAATTAAGGCGAAGTTCAAGTGAATTCACTTGAACTTCGCCTTATATTTTTATTTTAGACTAAAATTTAAAACTATCTTCTTGCTTGCGCTTGTAGTTTTGCAATGCGATCAGCTGTCGCAGGATGTGTACTAAATAAATTCATGATACTCTTTCCTGCACCACTAAGCGGATTGATAATAAACATATGAGAGGTAGCTGGTGTTGCCTGCTCCATTGTGCCAAATTTAGCATAATGTTCAATTTTAGTTAATGCACTCGCTAATGCAAGTGGATTTCCACAAATATTACCACCAGATTCATCAGCTTGATATTCGCGAGAACGTGAAATTCCCATTTGAATAATCGTAGCTGCTAAAGGAGCAATAATAATCGTAAAAATCAAACCTCCAATTCCACCACCTTCTTCATCATCACTGCGTCCGCCAAAAATAGCTGCCCATTGTGCCATTGTACCAATCCAGGAAATAACACCGGCAATAGATGCAACTACTGTACTAATTAAAGTATCGCGATTTTTAATATGTGCCAATTCATGTGCAACTACACCTTCAAGCTCTTCATACTTTAGCGCTTGCATAATCCCTGTAGTAACAGCAACTACACCATTTTCGGGATTACGCCCCGTAGCAAAAGCATTCGGTACATTTGAATTAATGACATATACTCTTGGCATTGGAATATTTGCATTACGAGATAATTTTCTTACCATTTGATACAAATCAGGGGCATTTGCCTCATCTACAGGACGAGCATCGTACATTTTTAAAACAATTTTATCACTAAACCAAAAACTTCCCAAATTCATTACCAGGGAAATAATCAACATAATCGAAGCTCCTGACTGTCCGCCAACAGCACCACCAACAGCGACTAATACCCCCATTAAAGCTGCCATCAAGACAGTAGTTTTTAAAGTATTCATTTACGTGAGACCTCCTAAAATTCACAATTTAAATCTTGTATTCCAATAATTTTTAACATGATAGCTTTTTCTTTTCTTCCTTGTGCTCCCCTTAAAGAAAAAGACCAAGTCTCATTCCATTGATTGAGACAAGGTCTGGCTTGCAAATTTTTTTGCCAATAGCACCGGAGCAATTGCTCGTAATGACGACACTATTGTACAGCTACTCCCCTTGTAGGAAAGATATTAAATTACTTTTATAATATCATCAAATAAATAAAATGTCAAATTCGCCTCATGCTTCCTCATATTTTTTTATTACAAAATTACTTTTAGGATTTTCCTTGCATAACTTTTTTATTTTTGCCGCTTTTTAGCAATTCTATTACCATCCAACCTAAAATTATTATTTACTTTCGATACTTCTAGTGAAAAAGCAATCAAAGAAAACTTTCCAATCCGTCCATCTCATCCTTTAGCAATTACATATTCATTTTGCTGATGTTCGAATGAATAAAAATCCCTGATTTCTTTATCAAACCTCTCAATAATTGTATCACAAACAAAATTTATATTGTCAGATTAAAAAAAGCAATAAAATAATTCTAATTCTGCAATCTTACCTATAGAATTAGTTAATTTATCCCTACGATGCATTGCTTTTTTCTTCTCAAAAAATTTGTAAATTTCTCTTTTTATTTGACATTCAATATCAATAATCTTTTGCTTTGGTTTTCCTAAATAAAAACCTTGTCCATATTTCAATCCCCTAAGAAATGAGAACATCTAAATCCGATTTTTCTTTAATATCTTCGGCTATAATTTTTTTATTTGTATCCTGAGAAAAGTTAACCATTGCTTTCACAATAGAATTTTTTTATTCTCTCTTTATGTATTCCATTAATTAAGCCTATATCAGTTTTTTCTAAAAAATCATCTTTCTAGACTCTACTAAACGCTTCATAACCAAAGATTTCTCCATTTTTTAAATTTACAATTGGTTGAAATACTGGAGTAACCAATGTATTTTTAATTATCCTTAGTAATTCTTTTTTTACTTTCTAAATATCAACTCCTTAAAATCAATACGATATTCAAAAAACAAGTTAGAATTTTCTACTAAAAAATTCTTCGTAGAGGATTGAATCATCATCTAATCGCTTCCTTTGCTCTTTTTACATCCTTATAATTAGCCATACTTAATTATTATATCGTCATTTTATACCAAAATAATAAATATTATTTTCCATATAAAAAGAACTGCTTTCACTTATATCATGAAAGCAGTTCTTTTTATATTTTATTAAACATCTAAATTTCTTACGTGTTTTGCATGGTCTTCGATAAATTTACGACGTGGTTCTACTTTATCGCCCATCAATATGGAGAAGATTCCATCTGCTTCTATTGCATCCTCTAAATGCACTTGCAATACAGTTCTGCCTTCTGGATTCATTGTTGTGTCCCATAATTGTTCAGGATTCATTTCCCCAAGACCTTTATAACGTTGTACACTAATACCATCACGGCCAATGCGATCTAATAGATTATTCTGCTCTTCGTCACTATAAGTATACCAATGTTCACGACCTTTTTTTACTAAATATAATGGAGGTTGTGCAATATATACACGCCCATTTTCAATTAACGGCTTCATATAACGGTAGAAGAACGTTAATAAGAGCGTTCTAATATGCGCACCATCGACGTCGGCATCGGTCATAATGATAATTTTTCCATAACGACTTTTTTCTATATCAAATTCTTCAGCGATTCCACTACCAAAGGCAGTAATCATCGTTCTGATTTCTTCATTATTTAAAATTCTATCAAGACGCGCTTTTTCTACGTTTAAAATTTTACCGCGCAACGGCAAAATTGCTTGAAAACGTCGATCGCGACCTTGTTTTGCTGAACCACCTGCAGAATCCCCTTCAACTAAATAAATCTCAGTCTGCATTGGATCTTTAATTGAGCAATCAGCTAATTTCCCTGGTAAGGAACTTACTTCCAATGCACTTTTACGACGCGTAAGTTCACGCGCTTTACGAGCAGCTTCTCTTGCTCTCGATGCCATTAAAGATTTTTCAAGAATTTTTTTCGTAATTGCAGGATTTTCTTCAAAGAATTCAGTCAAGCCTTCACTTACGATAGAATCCACAATTCCTCTAACTTCACTATTACCAAGCTTTGTTTTTGTTTGCCCTTCAAATTGAGGTTCACGAATTTTTAAACTAATTACACAAGTAAGACCTTCACGAATATCTTCACCAGTTAAATTTTCTTCAGAAGATTTTAATACATTATTCTTTCGAGCAAAATCATTTGCAGCACGTGTTAATGCAATCTTAAAACCCGCTAAATGCGTTCCGCCTTCTTCAGTATTAATATTATTAACAAAGCTATAAATATTTTCAGAATAACTTGTATTATACTGCATAGCAATTTCTACAATCGTTGTATCTTTTGTACCTGTAAAATAAATCGGTTCTGGATGCAATATTTCTTTATTGTCATTTAAATGAGCGACAAAAGAACTTATTCCACCTTCAAAATGAAATACTTCGGAATGTTCACTGCGTTCATCCGTTAATGTAATCGTAATGCCACGATTTAAAAAAGATAGCTCTCTTAACCGGTGCTTTAATACATCAAAACTATAAACCGTTTCTTCGAAAATTTCAGTGTCTGGCTTAAAATGTACCTTTGTTCCTGTAATATCGCTTGTACCAACAACGGTTAATGCTTTAGCTGTAATCCCACGTTCAAACACTATACTATGTACTTTTCCATCACGACAAACTTCAACTTCTAAAGAGCTGCTCAATGCATTTACAACAGAAACACCAACACCATGTAAGCCACCAGAGACTTTATAGCCTTCTCCACCAAATTTACCACCTGCATGAAGTACGGTAAGTACAACTTCAATTGCAGGTCTTCCACTCGCATGCATATCTACTGGAATTCCACGCCCATTGTCAATTACAGTAATACTATTATCTTGATGAATTGTTACTTCAATATGCGTACAATATCCTGCTAATGCTTCATCTATACTATTGTCAACAACTTCATATACCAGATGGTGCAGTCCTTTCGATGATGTACTTCCAATATACATTCCAGGACGTTTACGAACGGCTTCCAAACCTTCTAAAACTTGAATTTGGCTGGCACCATAATCACCATTTACCACGGTTTCCTCGTTATTATTCATGTTTACCTCCCTAGAGTGCTATTTTACTGTTAAGCTTCGTTATAAAATAAATTATCTGCGCGTTTTCTTAAAGTCATAGACGAAATCGCTGACAAATAGACTTTATATTTTGTCACAATAAAACTTTTAGGCTGATTTCCTGAGATATCAATAATTGAATTTGTATCTTTCATTTGCTGGATAAAATCGCGATTAATTACTGAACGAGACAATTTATAATCATTAATGGATATCACGTCTTCGAGTGCAACAACAGTATCAGATCCCAGATGTAGAAACATATTGATTCCCCCTGACCTTCTTCTTCCCATTCATTTTTCCGCTAAATTTTTTATCCCAACTACGAAATTTATACATAGTTTTCTCAATGATTTTTTCATTGACTTTATCATATTTTGCACCGGTAAATAACATTACCAATGTCAATACATCCATTCGATCTCTTACCTCATCTTCTATTCTTTGCGCAATTACGTTAAGTAAAGTAACTTTTGCATCAATATATTCTGCATTACTGCAAGGAACATGTTTATATACTTCACCATACGTCGCCCAAGGAACTTCTAATAATATTGATCGAATATCTGAATACCTTTGTTTTTTTTCCTGCAAATTACAAACATGACACAGCCTATCCTTTTCATCACATAAAGAATTACATTTTCCACATTTATGCCACTTATGTGTAAGTTTTAGCTTTTTGCTTGCAAGATGTCGGCTTACCAACCGTTTTAATTTGGACTTAAGTTCATCATTTTCTACATCACGTACCATAATATCAGCCTGATTTACTTCATTCTCAGTTAAGTAAATCCTTTTTAATGCTCTACCAAAATCAGGTTCATTTTTATCTGCAGATATAGGTCTATTTATTGCAGTATATCGCTGATTAAATCGAATATCACGCACAATTGGTTCTCCAATAAATTCATTAATCTTATGCAGCAGTTCCATTTTCATCATCATTAAATGATGCGCCCATACTGAATTTTTAACAGCGATGTTTAAAATGCCAAAATCCATCATTTGAGGATTAGTTTGCGCAGCTATATCTTTACCAACAATTTCCTCCCAATGAGCAATCGCCATTTGTGCTTTAAATTTTTTATTTATACTAAGATTTTGTATTGTTTTATAAAGTATATCCTTTATTATATCCAAAAAATCACTCCATAACGCTTCCTGCACTTACCTTGTAGTATTTTCCCACATTTTCTTTCGGAAAGTAACTGCGATCCGTCGCTGTAATAAAAGTCTGGATTCTTTCACGAATAAAGAGTAATAATTGATTTCTCCTATTTACATCTAGTTCACTCATTACATCATCTAACAATAAAACAGGGTATTCACCAGTTTCCGACTTTATAAACTCTAACTCAGCCAATTTTAATGCCAATACCCCTGTACGTTGCTGGCCTTGTGAACCAAAAGAGCGTAAATTAATTCCATTAACCTTTAAAATAATGTCATCTCGATGAGGTCCAACGCTAGTAAAGCCACGTCTAATATCAATAGCCTGTACCTCTGCTAATTTATTATTATACCATGTATTTAAATCTGACGGTAAAAAATTTTCCTCGCCATTAAAAATATAACCTATTTCTAAATTTTCTTTATTCGTTGAAATCCTTCTATGCATAAGATTTGCCAACATATTAAGTTTTTTTAACGAATAAATTCTCTGCTTTACAATTTTTGTTGCAAGTTCTGATAATTGCTGATTCCACAATTCTAATAAATCATTTTTTGCTTGATTTTCTTTTATCTTTTTTAATAAAACATTTCTTTGAGCAATAACACGATTATATTGACTAAGCAAAGAATAATAAGATGGATTTGCCTGAGAGATTTCTGTATCAAGAAACTTTCTCCGAGCCGCTGGTGCACCTTTAATCAAATATAAATCTTCTGGTGAAAATAAAACAACATTAATTGTCCCTATCAATTCCTTTGGCTTTATCTTATGTCCATTATAAGAAATTTCCCGTCTTTTACCGACGGGAAAATTAAATTCTAATTCATTTTCTACAGACATTCTTTCAAAACATAGATAAATTTTTGCACTTTCTTTTTCCCAACAGATCAATTCATTATCATTTGATGTCCGATGTGATGAACCTATTGCAGCGTAATAAATCGCTTCGATGATATTCGTTTTTCCTTGTGCATTTTCACCTAAAAATATATTGAGATTATGTGACAAATCGAGTGATAACTGCGAATAATTTCTATAGTTATGCAAACTAATTTTTTTTATTCGCATCGTTTATTCACCTTTTAATTTAATCACACTTAACTTACCAACCCCATCAACTTCAACAATGTCTCCTGGTTTAATTTTTCTTCTTCTTTCAGTTACAATGTTTCCGTTTAATTTAATTAGTTCATCAGCAATCATATATTTAACTTGTCCACCAGATTCTACAATGGAAGCTAGCTTTAATAATTGATCCAATTGTATATCATCAGTTTTTATTTGAATTTTTTCCATTTTATTCCTCTTTTCAGAACTAAAAATTAAGCTGTTGTTCTCACCGGAGTAATGATATAAGTATACGTTTCATCATCACAAGGCTTTATACTCGCTGGACTTAGAGGTGTATTAAGTGAAAAATAAATTTTTTCACTATCAATATTTTTTAAAATATCAGTTACGTATTTTGCATTAAAAGATATATCTAAATCATTTCCTTCTATAATTGCTGGAACGGATTCTTCTGCTTTCCCAATATCGGGATTATTAGAGGAAATAACAACCGAATTTTCCTTAAATGTCAAGCGGATGATATTATAATCACTCACTCTTGAAATCAATGAAACACGTTCCACTGCAGCTGAAAATTCATCAGTATTTAAAGTAATATTCGTCGCAAAATCAGGCGGTATAACACGTTCATAGTCAGGGAATTGTCCCTCGATTAACCTTGATATTATGTAAACATTATCAAAGGTAAAGCTAATCTGTCCATATGCGCAATCAATTCTAATATCCGAAGGAACTTCTGCTACCATAATCCTCGCCAATTCATTTAAAATTTTTGAAGGAATAATTATTTTTACATTTCCCGTAAAATCATCAAGATATTCTTTTTTTACCGATAATCTATGCGTATTTGTTGCTGCCATAACTACATCACTATTATTTACATTTAGTAAACAACCTGTAAATATGGGACGAGCTTCATCGGCCGAACAAGCAAATACTGTCTTTTTTATTAATTCACGAAAAATATTATCACGAATTTTAAAGCTTGTCGTTGCATTTAATGGTTTTAATACAGGAAATTCTGAAGCTGGTAAACTTAATAAATTAAATTGTGCCGAATTTGAAGTAATTTTCATTGTATGTTCTTCTTTATTTGTTACAATCTCTACTGTTTCGCCAGGTAGTTTTTTTACTACATCTTGAAAATATCTCCCCGAAAGTACTATAGCTCCCGCTTTTTCAACGTTTGCTTCAATTTTACAGATGATTCCTAATTCATAATCTGTAGCTTGTAATTCTATCATATTATTTTCAGCATTTAAATAAATCCCTGATAATATAGGCATTTGCGGTTTATTTGATACAGCTTTTTGTACAATATTTACAGCATGAACAAGTTGTTCCTTTGTACATGAGAATTTCATTGATAGACCTCCTTGGTATTATATGACTAATAAAAGTATTTTTTATAAAAGATAGTCGTAATAGTAGTAGGGAGTGTTGATATGTGTATAACTATGTGGAAGGTATAAAGTTATTAAGATTTGAATGTGAATAATATGTCGATAAATAAATACATAGTTATCCACATAATCACAGAAAAAATTGTGGATTTAGTTACCCACAATTCATCTACAGTTTTTTCTATTAGTTATACACAGACTTATACACTACATACTTTCTATTCTCTTAATAAGATCTTTGATCGTATTATTCAGCTTCATATCTTCGTTACGTTCACGCGCAATTTTATCATGTGCGTGGATAACTGTCGTATGATCACGCCCACCAAACATTTCGCCAATTCTAGGTAGTGAAGTATCCGTAAGCTCACGACAAAGATACATAGCAATTTGACGCGGAAAAGCTAAATTTCGCGTCCTTTTTTTTGCAAATAAATCATCCAATTTAATTTTGAAGTAAGAGGCCACAATTTCTTGAATTAATTCGAGCGTAATTTCTTTAGTTTTTGTCGTTGAAAAGATATCTTTTAATGCTTCAGTTGCCAATTCATTATTAATTGGTTGATTCATTAGGGATGCATAAGCAACAACTCTTGTCAAAGCACCTTCTAATTCACGAATATTGTTGTCAATACGACTTGCAATATAAACAATAACATCATTTGGCACATTTAAATTTTCGATCTGTGCTTTTTTTCTTAAAATTGCAATACGTGTTTCTAAATCTGGTGCTTGAATATCTGTAATTAGTCCCCATTCAAAGCGGGACCGAAGACGATCTTCAAGTGTCTGAATTTCGCGAGGTGGGCGATCGCTTGAAATAATAATTTGCTTATTTGCATCATGTAATGTATTAAACGTGTGGAAAAATTCTTCTTGAGTTCGTTCTTTATTAGATAAAAATTGTATATCATCGACAAGTAGAACATCTATATTTCGATATTTACGGC